>JAUVQV010000208.1 GCA_030597995.1 Candidatus Rokuibacteriota bacterium | reverse complement strand
GCTCTCGGCAAAAAATGTCGGACCTCACTATGACTCCCGTCCGCTCGAAGGCGCAAACTCGGCCTGCGGCCTCAGACACGCGCCTTCGGCCACTGTGTGGCCCGCTTCCGTTCGTCAAGTGTGGTGCCCCGACATTTTTTGATGTTCGCTCAAGGGGGCATCCCCAGCGAACCGCTTTCGATTTCGGAGAACTTGTTGTCGTGCTGGCGGCCCCGCCGGTCGGACTATTTCTGGTGTTCGGCCTGGTGGGGTGAGCCGGATAGAGGGAAGCGGTGGATGTGGTCGCGACGGAGGGAATAGGGGACCTCCAGGCGATGGCGCTTCATGAGGTCGGCTCGCGAGAGGATTTCCAGGGCCGGGCCGTCGGCCACCACCCGACCGGCATCGAGCACGACCACCCGGGGGCAAAGGTCGAGCACCAATTCCAAGTCATGGGTGGCGATTACTTTTGCCTGGGGAAGAGTGTGAAGCTGATTGATGAGCGAGCGTCTCGCGGCCGGGTCGAGATCGCTCGATGGCTCGTCCATGATGAGGAGACGGGGCTCCATCGCCAGCACGGCAGCCAGGGCGGCGGCGCGCTTCTGCCCGCCCGAGAGATGGCCGGGAAATTTCTCCTCCAGTCCGGAGAGCCCCACCGCCGCGAGAGCTGAGGACACCCGCCGCCGCACTTCGTCATCGCTCAGCCGGAGGTTGAGGGGTCCGAAGGCCACATCGTCGAAGAGAGTGGGGAGAAAAAGCTGGTCGTCCGGGTTCTGAAAAAGGAGCCCCACCTGTTCGCGGACCATCCTCAGCGTGGAGTGCTCGACTGTGGTTCCAAAGACCCTTATCGAGCCGGACGATGGATGAAGAAAACCGATGGCGTTCAGTGCCAGGGTCGATTTGCCGGCTCCGTTGGGCCCCACCAGACCCACCGTAATTCCGTAGGAGAGTGATAGGTCTACCCCTGCCAGGGCCTCGGTACCGTCCGGATAACGGTAGTGCAGGTCCCGGATCTCGATGGCGGACGTGCTCACCAGTCCCTTCCCCAACGCCCCATCCAGTAGGTTACGGGAAGGAGGCGAAAAAAGGCGCAGCTCACCGCCACCGCGACCAGAAAGACCCCATCAGTGATAGTGAACGAGAGACGGCGGAGCTGGCGAATGTTTCCATCGTACCCTCGGGCCGACATGGCCTGGTATATTCTTTCGGCCCGATCCAGAGTTCGTAAAAAGAGGGTGCCCACCATGGAGGCCGCTACCCGGGGAGTGCGCCCTCGCCACCCCCGGGCCCTCAGCGCCCTCGCCCGCAGGATGCGGCCCCCTTCCTCGGCCAGGAGAAAAAGATAGCGATAGAGAAAAAGGAGCTGAACCACAAACGTCCGTGGCACGCGCATCGCCGTCAGACCCTGGCAGAGAGAGGGAAAAGAGGTGGTCGCAATCAGTGCCAGGGCAGCGCTCACGGTCAGGGCGAATCGCACCAGGATGGAGGAGAAAGAGATCCATCCCCCGGAGATGTCGAAGCCCCAGAGGTGATGGAAAACCTGGCGGTCCAGAAAAGGGTTAAAGGCGCCGATCAGGAGGGCGAAAGGAGAAACCAGCAGCACCCGCCTGAAAATGAGCCGGCCCGGTATCTCCCCTATGACGATCGTCAGCAGGGGAAAGAGAATGAACGGGGCCAGCCCGAAGAGTTCGTACTTGGGCTGGGAGACCACGGCCAGAATGAATGCCAGGGTAGCCAGGATCTTGGCCCTGGGATCCAGGCGATGCAGCGGCGAGTCGCCGTATGCAATGCGGTCGAGACGATCCGCCTCGTAACAGCTCATCCCTGACCTCGTTTTGGATGATCTCGGCGGCGCCTGGCCAGGAACAGGCCCAGCAACCCGGCCAGGCCGAGTGTGAAAACGGCGCCCGCCAATCCGGAGAGAGTAATTTCAGGGTCGACTCGCGGCCAGACTTCGGCACCGGATGTGGCGGTCTCCTCTGAACGCGTCACCCGGTAATCGGCCAGGGCGGCCGACCTCTCCTGGAGGCCGGCCAGCCGTTTTGCGAGGGGGTACTCCGCCGCCCCGGGTTTCTCACTCCCGGTCAGTCGCCCGAGGCTCCACTCCAGGCCGTCCGGCTTGGAGGAGGCGAACCAGGCCGCCACCCCACCGGTGAGAAGAGCCGCCGCCACCAGGGAGGTGAGTACCGGCGTGAGAGACCGGCGCCGCCTCCCCTCGGTGGCACCGCGAAAGGTACGGTGTGCGATTTCCGGTCGAAGTTTGTAGACGTAACCGATGACGGCTGCCGTGATCAACCCCTCCGCCAGTGCGATGGGAAGATGGATTCCGAGCATCAAGACCAGGAACGGACCGAAGGGAAGCTCGCTGCGCCCTGAGAGGAAGGTCTCACCGACCAATCCCAGGGCTCCCAGCTCCAGCACACACAGGGCGGCCAATGTGGACGCCAGGGTGATCCTTGCTGGAGAGGGCTTTTTCCCGGCTGTGACACGGAAGAGAGGCCAGCCGATAACTGCGGGCAAAAGACCAAGATTGAAAATGTTGGTTCCCAGAGCCAGGACGCCGCCGTCGGCGAAAAAGAGGGACTGGACTACCAGCACCGAGGAAAGCGTGAGGAGTGCGGCGTGCGGTCCAAGGAGAACCGCGAGCAGCAGCCCTCCGCCGAGATGACCCGAAGAGCCTGTCCCCGGGATAGTGAAATTTATCATCTGGGCCGCAAAGACGAAGGCCCCCAGCACTCCCATTAAGGGGACCAGGTGGTCGTCGAGGGTCGTTTTGACCTTGTGGGCGCTGTATACCAATGTTCCCCCGGAGACGGCACCGAATGCCAGGCCGATTCCGGGTGACAGGAGGGCATCAGACATGTGCATTTTTCAGCTCCCCCCCCTGACGTATTACATTTTTCCCATATAAAGCATGCGTGGTGCTACTTATTGATAAGATAGTAGCACGGACCTGGCCCTGTCAAGTGATAAAAAGAAGAGGACTTTCCCCATTTTTTTTCGGTGGTCAGGCTCGCCGGGGGTGCTCCCTGGGGCTCTCGGCGATCCTTCCAACATAGAGGTTTTCTCCGGGGGTGGCTCCCAGCCAATAACGGCAGGGGGAGCATTAATGAAGGTTTTTATGTTATATACCCGCTATTCGGGTAGTATATTGTGCCGGTGCGGCCTG
>JAUVQV010000002.1 GCA_030597995.1 Candidatus Rokuibacteriota bacterium | reverse complement strand
TCATACCCCTCCTCGGGATCTGGAAGACCCTCCTCTTCTGCCTGGAGCTCAAAACCGCCTCGTGGCTCATACTCCTCGCCGCCGGCCGCAAGAACGCAGCGCCGAACATATCCCCCACATAACTCAACCGGGTGTTTACGTGCTCGGCACGAGGATACTGATGTTCTTCAGGAGCAGTTCGTCGAGATTTTTCGAGGATTTATTGAGGTATTTTCTTGCCTTGAGCTGTCCCAGCTTCTGAAGGAGCTCCGGAGTGGGAGGGCTGGAGGTTAATATTATGACTGGGAGATTTTCATCCATCGCCTTGACCACCCCCAGGGTCTGGAATCCGTCGATCAATCCCGGCATTGCCAGATCCAGGATAACCACATCAACCCGCTCCGAACGTTTCCTGGCAGAGTGCTCCAGCGACTGAGCGAGAAGACGTACCGCCTCGAGCCCTTCCCCCGCCTCCAGGACTTGATGGCCATGCTTGAACAGAAACTCACTGATTTTCTGCCTGAAGAACGGCTGATCGTCCACCAGGATTATTTTCGCGCCTTGCTGCTTCGTCGGCTCATCGACAACAGGACCCTGGGACCCGACTATCTGTCCGCTGCAGACCGTGCAGAAACTCTTGTCTCCCTCGATGGTGAAGTACTCCTCACCAAAGCCGCATTGGCAGAGTTCCTCAGGCATGAATCATTTCTGCTTACGGTCCTTTATAAACTCCAGGTAGACCTGTACCGATTTATCATCGGGGCTGGCCTTGAGGGCGGTCTTCCAGACCCGGATCGCGTGGTCGACAAGCCCACGCATGTAGTAGGTAACACCGAGGTGGAGGTAGGCGGGTATATATTTCGAGTTTACCTTGAGGGCCTCCTTGAACTCCTCCAGGGCCTTGTCAAAATCCCCCTTCTCCCGATAGGCGATGGCCATCTTGGTACGAACATCTGCGAATTTCGGCCCCATCTCCACCGCTTTCCGGTATTCCTCCACAGACCGGTCGAAAAAGTTGAGATCGTAGTAGATGTCGGCTAACGCAGCGTGCTGGTTGGCAAGTTTCCCGCGAATGAAAGGATCCAGGGAATCCGAGGTGCCACGGGTGAAACGCGCCGCCTTCTGGAAGGTGGCGCTGGCCTTTTCGTAACGACCGAGATTGTTGTAAGTCACCGCCAGATTGAGAGAGGCTTCTGTGTAGCGCGGGTTGAGTTCCAGAGCTTTCTCGAAAGCCTTCGACGCCTTGCCGAAAGCTCCGCGCTGGTGGTAGATCACTCCCAGCTTGTTGAATACATCGGCAAAGAAAGGAGTTTTTTCCGCCAGTTTCACCAGCAGCTTTTCGGCCTCAGGGACATTCTCCTTGTCATAGAGTTTGCGGGCCAGGAGGTAAGTCTCCTGGATATTTCCCGACCGGTTCTTCGCGGCTGCAATGGTGCGTCTCACCCTTGTCGGTCTCCTATCGCCCGGAGATAGTGGCTGTTTGGGTAATCGCGGATCAAGCGGTTCCAAAACTCTTCCGCCTTCTCAGCCTCGTCCAGTCTGAGATAGCTCAATCCCAAAAAATAAAGGGCATCGTCAGCGTAACCCAAGTCCCCGTAATCGTTATAGACTTTCTCAAATCTCGGAATCGCAGCCTCAAAGCCATCGGTCCGGAAATAATAATGCGCCACATACAATTCGTGCTCTGCCAGACGGCGGCGGCACATGACTATTTTCTCCTTAGCCTCTCCCAACAGGGTTGATCGAGGATAGTTCCTCAACAGGAGCTCGAAGGCGGCCAGGGCCCGGTCGGTGGGCTCCTGGGATCGGTCCTTCCCCCGCATCTGCCGAAAGTAGCTCATGCCGATCTGGAACTGCGCCCAATCGGAGCGGCGGTTGCGGGGGTGAAGTCTGAGAAACTCCTGATAGGTTTCGATGGCGTCCTCATACTCCTTTTTAAAGAAGTAGGCGTCCCCGAGGGAGATCTGGATCTCCGCATCCAGGGCAGCGTCGCGGTAAAGCCTGGTCGCTTCCAGGAAGGATTCTATGGCACCTTCAAATTTCTTCTTTTGCATCTGATTCTGGCCGATCTCGTACCACTCGCGGCTGGTTTTTTCCTGGATCGCCTGGTGCGAAGCGCCGCACCCCCAAGAGACGGTCAAGAGACATATAAAAAACACGCACCCCAGCCCTGAAAAATCTCTACGGGAAAACTTCAATCCGGAATTTACTTTTAAAAACATCTCTTTAGTATCCTGAACTGTGCTGCGAAGATACCAATTCAGGTGGTCGTTGTCAAGGAATTTTTCCGGTCGCGGGGAATCTTTTCGCTCCACCGCCCCGTGGCCTTTTTTTTCGATGTCCCCCCTGATACAATAATTTCCCGGAAAAGAGAAGCTGTGGTGATTAAGAGCCTACAGGTGACGGTCACGGGGCTGGTGCAAGGTGTCTTTTTTCGAGCTTCGACCCGCGAGGCCGCCCGCAACCACGGCCTCCGGGGATGGGTAAAAAATCTCCCCGATGGTCGGGTTCAAGCGGTCTTCGAAGGGGAGGAGAAGGACCTCACCCGAATGTTGAACTGGTGCCGCCACGGTCCGCCCGGCGCCCGGGTAGACCGCGTGGATTCAGCCTGGGAAAATCCTCGAGAGGAATTCGTGGACTTTCGAATCGTGTACTGAAAGTCCCGCAATCCGCACCTTACTCCTGCTCTTCCTCTTGTTCCTGGCGGTTCTTGCATTCGATGCAGAAAGTGGTCACCGGACGGGCCTTGAGCCTCTTCACCTCAATGGACTGGCCGCAGTCTTCACAGGTACCGAAGGAGCCGCCCTTAATCCTCTGCAAAGCCTCGTCGATCTTCTTGAGAAGCTTCTCCTCCCGCTCCCGGATCCGTATTTTGAGGCTCTGGTTGACCTCGACAGTGGCCACATCTCCCGAATCGAGCAAATCCTCGCGCTCACTTTGCAGGTCATTGGTCCGAGGCTCCAGAGATCCGGCCAGGAGCTTTCGCTTCCTCTCCACCAGATCATTTTGAATTTTTTCTAATTCTTTTTTCCTCATTATTTAACCTCCCAGGGAAAAAATACCCGACTCTTATAGCACAATCAGCCGCTGGTTGCCAAGTCCCATTTTCCCTCCCAGTGCTCCGCCACCTTCGCCCGCAGAAGCCGGTGTTCCGGTGCCGCAAGGTCGCGGTCGCCCTCCACCAGCCTCATGGCCTCCGCCCTTGCCGGGAGCAGGAGGTCGCGGTCGCGAAACAGGTTCGCAACAACAAGCTCGGGCAAGCCGGCCTGGCGGGTTCCGAAGAACTCTCCCGGCCCCCTGAGAGAGAGGTCCTCTTCCGCCACCTGGAAGCCATCGTTGGTGGCCGACAGCACTTCCAGCCTCTTTCGAGCCTCGGCGGTAAGCCGGGAGCCGGTCATGAAAAAACAGCGGGCGGGATGCTCTCCGCGACCCACCCGTCCCCGAAGTTGATGAAGCTGCGAGAGGCCGAAGTGCTCGGAGTGCTCCACGACCATGATGGTGGCCTCAGGGACGTCCATCCCCAGCTCGATAACGGTGGTGGCAACCAGGAGGGATACCGCACCGGAACGGAAACGCTCCATGATCTCAGTCCGCTCCTCGAAACTCATCTGGCCGTGAATCAGGCCGACTGAGAACTGAGGGAAGACGGTGGTGCGAAGGTGTTCAGCCATCCGGCATGCGGCTCTCAAATCGGACTTTGCCCGCTCCTCGACCAGGGGGTAGACAATGTAGGCCCTGCGGCCTGATTCCAGCTCGGCCCGCACTGCTGAGTAGACGGCAGATCGGCCTTTCTCCTCCAGGACCACGGTCTTCACGGGTCGACGCCCGGGAGGCAGGGCATCGATCACAGAGAGATCCAGATCGCCGTACGCGGCTAGGGCCATCGTCCGTGGGATGGGGGTAGCGGTCATGACCAGGGCATCAGGGCAATCACCTTTTTTTAAAAGAGACCGCCTCTGGCTCACCCCAAAGCGGTGCTGTTCATCAATCACCACCAGGCCCAGTCTTCGGAAATGTACCGCCGCCTGGATCAAGGCTTGGGTCCCCACCACGAGATCAATGGTCCCCGCCCGCAGTCCGTCGAGAACGGCGGACTTTTCCCGCGCCGGACGTCCACTGGACAAGAGAGCCGTTTTCAGGCCGAAAAATCCGGAAAATTTTCGCAGCGTGAGATAGTGCTGCTCCGCCAGGAGTTCGGTCGGCACCATGAGGGCCGACTGGCACTCATTGGCCGCGGCCAGAAGACAGGCCATGGCGGCTACCAGCGTCTTCCCGCTCCCCACGTCCCCCTGGAGAAGACGCCGCATCGGACGAGGGGAAATCATGTCGCTCGAAATCTCCAGATAGGCTCTCTCCTGAGCCGGGGTGAGACTGAAAGGAAGGCGTCTCCGGAGTTCCACGAGATGGTCCTCCCGCCGCTTGAAGCGAACCGGCTTGGAAATCGTGCGATTCTGGAACCGCCGCAACGCCATTCCCAGTTGGAGAAGGAAGAGCTCCTCGAATATCAAACGGCGGTGCCACGGGGTATTCCATGAATTGAGCGCCGCGGTGTCCGTTCCTTCCGGCGGCATGTGCACCATCTCCACGGAATCCTTGAGCCCGGCAAGTCCCAGGCGCTGTCGAATATCTCCCGGCACCATCTCTTCCAGCCCGGGAAGGGCGGCGGAAACCGCCTTCCTCATGATGGAGCGAAGAAATCTCTGGGAAACCCCTTCCGTAGAGGGGTACACAGGTACGATCCCTCCGAAATCCGCCGGCGGTGAGCCCTCTTCATCCATTACTTCCGCCTCCGGGTGAAACACCACCTTTCTGTTGCCGGATTCCCAGACTGTTCCGTACAGGTAAACCCGGCAGCCGGGCCGGAATTTCTCTTTCAGGTAACCGGCGCGGCAATTGAACCACGCGGCGATCAACCGGCCGGTTTCGTCTGCGACAACCACCTCGAACACCCGCTGCTTTTTTTTCATGCGCATTCTCCCCCCGGAGGAGGAGACTCGGCCAAAGATTACCCCGGCGACCCCGACCTCAAGCTGATCTATTTTTTTCAGGCATCGCCGATCCTCGTAGCGACGGGGGAGGAGGGCAAGGGCGTCACCGAGGGTGTGAATCCCCAGCTTCGCCAATAATCTTGCCCGGCCGGGCCCTACGCCTTTGAGCTGCCTGATGGAAGTCCGGTGACCGAAACCGGGACCGTCAGAGGATTTGTCAAGAGGGGCCAAAGGCTCAATCCTTTTCTCTGGCTGCCTTCTTCAACTCCTCGATGATGGCCCGGGGCTCAATTCCATGCGTGATGGCTCCAGCCGCAATGGTCTCGGCGGCCGCTCCCATGCACCCCCGGCAACCCATACCATGGCGGTCGAACACCTTTCTCGACCGGGGATACTTCTGGAGAACCTCCAAAATGGTCATCCGCTCAGTGATCGTCACTTTGCTCATTTTACCTCCTCACACAATACTTGCTTCCCGGGTCCAATAATGGTATATTTTTTCTCCGTTTTTCGACAATAAGGAGAGGGTAGATGTCCAGAGAGTGTGCGATCTGCGGTAAAAAACCACTGGTTGGAAACACCATCAGTCACGCCCACAATGTGACAAAAACCAAACGCCTTCCGAACCTCCAGACCGTCCGGGCCTATGTCGATGGAAAGCCGAGGCGAATAGCGGTCTGCACCCGCTGCCTGCGCTCCGGCAAGGTGTTGAAGAGCGCGTGAGATTTCCGGCCACGGTCATCGATTCTGCCCGGAAGCGAGGGCCACAACTTCCATCTCTATCCCGGCCCCTTTGGGGAGTCGGGAAACCTCAACGGTGCTCCTGGCGGGGGGATGCTCCGGGAAAAACCGGGCATAGGACTCGTTCATGCGGCTGAACTGAGTCAGGTCGGTCAGATAGACCGTTACCTTCAGAACCTGCTCCAGCCCGCTGCCGGCCGCTTCGAGAATTGCCCGGATAGTCTCCAGGACCAGCTCGGTCTGACGTCCGATATCTCCCCTTTCCACTTCACCGTCTTCGGGTCGAATGGGGATCTGGCCGGAAAGGAACACCAGCTCCCCTGCCCTGACCGCCTGTGAGTAAGGGCCCAGCGGCGTCTTCGCGGTAGATATTATTTCCTTATTCATTTGCCTCCCCCGCATTCCTGCCATGAGCCGGCAGTCAGCTCTCGGTCTTTCTCCTCTCGCTCATTGACCGGAGTCGTCGCACACCCGTTACACCTTTTACCTTCTCAATTCTCCGAGTCACTTTCTGCAGCTGGTTGAGGTCTCGAATCTCGATCTCTAGCTCATTGACGCCCCGCCCCCCGGTAGTCGTCACCTGACCGCCCGTTATGTTGATACCGGTATCGGCGATGGCGGCACTCACGGCTGCCAGGATGCCCGGGCGATCCAGGCTCTCGACCAGAATCCGCACCGGGTAGCTCTGCCCGGGACGAATCGCCCAGTCCACCTCAATTTTCCGCTCCGGATCGAGAGCCAGCTGTTCGACATTGGGGCAATCTGCGGTATGGATACTTACCCCTCGACCGCGGGTAATGAAACCGACTATTTGATCGCCTGGAACCGGATTGCAGCACAGGGCAAAGCGGACCATGGTTCTTTCCAGCCCGCCGATCTTCACGCTGTCTTCCGCCTTGTGACCGGTGAACTTCTTGACGAAATCACGAAGTTTGGACTCTTTCCCGCCGGGTTCGAGATCCCGCAACTCCTCTTCGGGAGCAAGACGACGGGCCACCTGCCATGGTGACATCTTCCCGTACCCGATATTCGCCCACAGGTCTTCCACGCTCTTCAAACCCAAAGCCGTCAGCACAGTTTCGAATGTCTCCGACTTCGAGAGCTTCGCGAGAGTCTGATGACGCTTGCGCAATTCCTTGTCCAGAATTTCTTTTCCGAGCGCAATACTCCGAGTACGCTGCTCAAGTTTTATCCAGGATTTAATCTTGGTCCGCGCCCGGGGTGAGCGAACGAATTTCAGCCAGTCTTTGCTGGGAGTGTGGCCGGCGGCGGTCATGATTTCCACCATGTCGCCGTTATTGAGCTCATACCTGAGGGGTACCAAACGGCCATTTATCTTTGCCCCGACACAGGAGTGGCCGATATCGGTGTGGACAGCATAGGCGAAGTCGACGGGGGTGGCCCCGCGCGGGAACGCCTTCACCTCCCCTTGCGGGGTGAACGTGTACACCTCGTCCGGAAAGAGGTCTCCCTTGACGGTCTCGAGGAATTCCCTGGGATCTTTGAGATCCTTCTGCCACTCCAGCAGGCCCTTGATCCACCCCTGGCGCTGCTGGTATTGGGACTTGCCCTTGGCCTCCTCCTTATATTTCCAGTGCGCCGCGATGCCATACTGGGCCACGGCGTGCATCTCGTGAGTACGGATCTGAAACTCCACCCGCTCGCCACCGGGACCGACCACGGTTGTATGGAGGGACTGATACATGTTGGCTTTGGGCATGGCCACATAGTCCTTGAATCGACCGGGGACAGGTGTCCAGATGGAGTGGATGGTGCCGAGTATTGCGTAGCAATCCCGAACCGAACCGGTGATAATGCGGATTGCCGTAAGGTCGTAGACCTCTTCGAAGGGAATGTGCTGCATTTGCATCTTATGCCAGATGCTGTAAAAGTGCTTCGCCCGCCCCACCACCTCCGCCTGAATATTGGCCTCCTCCAATGTCTTGGCGATCTCCTGCTTTACCTCTTCAATATACTTTTCCCTCTCTTGATATCTCTTGGCGACCCACTGGTGGATATTTTCATAGGTTTCAGGGTCGAGACTGTGGAATGAGAGGTCCTCCAGCTCGCTTTTGAGCCAGGCAATCCCCAGGCGGTTGGCCAGGGGAGCATATATTTCCAAAGTCTCGCGGGCTATGCGCGCCTTCTTGAGTGCCGACAGAGGATCGAGGGTGCGGACATTATGGAGACGGTCCGCCAGCTTGATAAGTATCACCCGAACGTCTTTGGCCATCGCCAGGACCATTTTGCGAAAATTCTCGGCCTCCCGCTCCTCGCTGGTCGCGAAGGCCACTTTGCTGATTTTTGTCACCCCCTCCACGAGGGAGGCGATTTCATTGCCAAAGTGGTCCTCAATCTGTGCTATCGGAGTGTCGGTATCTTCGGGAGCGTCATGAAGGAGACTGGCAGCGATTGTAGTGGAATCCATTTTCATCGTGGCCAGAATGCCGGCCACCTCCAGGGGATGGGAAAGATAGGGTTCTCCGGAGCGGCGTACTTGGCCCTGGTGAGCCATGGCGGAAAAAACATAAGCTTTTTCAATCAGTTTCGTGTCGGCATCCGGGTTATAAGCCAATACCCGATCGATGATTTCACCTATCCGTATCACCGCCGGCACCGAACCATGTATTCAGACCATGTACACAGTGGGGCTTCGCCTTCAAGACTTCCCCTTTAGCTCGAAAAATTCATGATGCAACTCTAAGACATTGTAACTCATAAGGAACAAAAGGAAAATGTTGATCGAATGAAAAACAGACTGTATATTACCGAGCGTAACCGGAGTGTCGTGCAGTGCGTATCGACCAGCCGCCCGGAGCACTAGCCCGGGTTATTCATGAATGCCCGTCGCGAGCGTCGTAAGGGTCCGTAAGATCTCTGCGTTCTCCGGGAGGAGCGACCGAGGCGTACTGACAGTACGTCGAGGAGAGAAGAGCGGAGAACGCGGGGAGATTGCGGGCAATCACGATGCGCAGCAGGGTAGCTCATGAATAATCCGGGCTAGGGTACCTGACAGCTGCCCTATAAAATTCCCTTTTATTCCAAGATTTCCAAAACGTACCGTTTTCCGATTTTGGCGCCGGCGGCGTTTAAGATCGTCCGCATGGCAACGGCGGTGCGCCCCTTCTTGCCGATCACCTTGCCGAGGTCTTCTTTATCGACTCGGAGTTCAATGGCAATGGTACTTTCCCCCTTCACCTCACTGATCCGAACTTCTTCCGGCTTGTCAACCAAGGCCTTGGCGATGCGTTCGATCAAGTCTACCATCTCTCCATCCTTTTGGAATAACAAGTAAGCGGGAGTCTTTTCGTCTCGGCTTAACTCTGACGTGCCGGGGACTGCGCTTTGCGCTTGGGAACTTTGGATCGGCTCTTTGTCGCCACCGGAACTTTCGGACGGTCAACGAGCTCAATTAACGCCATACTCGCTCCATCCCCGGGACGGGGTCCCAGGTGGAAAATACGGGTATACCCCCCGGGACGGTTCTCATAGCGCAGGGCTATATCGGTAAAGAGCTTTTTGACCACCCGCTGGCTTCTCACCATCCTCAAGGCCCGCCGCCGAGACGCCAGGTCCCCTTTCTTCCCCAGGGTGACCATGCGGTCCGCTACCCGGCGAAGTTCCTTGGCCTTGGCGATGGTGGTCTCGATCCTCTCCCGGTCAAGCAGCGCGGTCACAAGGTTCCGTAACAAGGCCCAGCGGTGGCTCGTGGTCCTCCCGAGTGGTCTCTTTTCTTTACGGTGTCGCATACACTCAATCCTTCTGTTGGCTCTCCGAAGGGCGCCCTCTTTTCCCCTTTTCCGGCTGCAACTCTTCCAGCTTCATACCCAGGTGCAAGCCCATCTCCTCCAGCAATTCTTTTATCTCGTTTAATGACTTTCGACCGAAATTCTTCGTTTTGAGCATCTCGGCCTCGGTCTTTTGAACGAGATCCCGAATGGTCTTAAGTTCCACATTCTTCAAGCAGTTGGCAGCGCGGACGGAGAGTTCCAACTCATTGACGCCGCGATCAAGATTGTTCAAGAGAGACTCCCGCAATCGGTCTTCATCGGCGCTCTCGGCCTCGAAACCCTCCTCCGCTCCGACGAAGATGGAAAGGTGGTCACGAAGTATCCTCCCGGCGTGGGCAATTGCATCCTCCGGGCTTATGCTGCCGTTGGTCCATACTTCCATGATGAGTCGGTCGTAGTCCGTTGCCTGCCCCACTCGGACATTCTCGACATGGTAGTTTACTCTCTGGATCGGCGAGAAGATGGCGTCCACGGGAATGACACCGAAAGGCTGTTCTTCTTCCTTGTTCCTCTCGGCCGGCCAATACCCTCGTCCCATCTTCACAGTCATCTCCATCTTGAGTTTCCCATCGCTGTTCAGGGTAGCGATGTGCAAATCCGGATTGAGGACATCGACATGGGCCTCCCTTTTAATATCTCCTGCGGTTAAGACCCTGGGGCCCGTGGCCTCCAGCCGAACGGTGCGGGGTTTGTCGCCGTGAATCCTTAACTGAAGCTGTTTGATACTCAAGATGATGTCGGCAATGTCCTCCTTGACGCCGGGCAGGGCTGTAAACTCGAGATCCACACCATCGATCCGAACGTCGGTAACAGCCCACCCCGGTATGGAAGAGAGCAGAACTCTTCTCATTGAATTTCCGATGGTGGTTCCGTATCCCCGCTCAAAGGGCTCGGAAATAAACTTGCCATATGTTCCAGTAAGTGTTTCTTTCTCTATTTCCAGGCGTTTCGGTTTCGTAAAACTGCTGCCATCAATTTTCATATCTAACCCCATTGGAAACACCAATCTACTTAGAGTAAAGTTCCACGATCAACTGTTCCTTAATCGGCAACCCGGCCTCTTCCCTGCCGGGCAACCCTACTACCCTGCCACTCAGCTTATCCTTTTCGAGTTCCAGCCAGGATGGTATTCCCCGGTGCTCAGCTGCTTCAACAGCTTCCTTTATAGACGTTATTTTCCGGCTGCGCTCCAAAACCTGTACCTGGTCGCTCTGCTTGATCTGATAAGAGGGGATGTTGACTCGCTTCCCGTTCACCTTGAAGTGGCCGTGCTGCACCATCTGTCGAGCCTCCTGCCTGGAACCGGCAAATCCACACCGATAGACGACGTTGTCCAGCCGGCGTTCTAAGAACTGGATAAGAATTTCCCCCGTTATTCCCTTCATCCTCTCGGCTTTAAAGAAGTAATTTTTAAATTGTACTTCCATCAGACCGTAGATACGTTTTACTTTCTGCTTTTCCCTCAACCGCACACCGTAATCCGAGACCTTCCTCTGCCTCTGACCGTGCTGCCCGGGGGCATAGCCCCGTCGCTCAATAGCGCATTTGCTGCTATAGCACCTTTCTCCTTTTAAAAACAGTTTCATGGCCTCGCGGCGGCAGAGGCGGCATACTGAATCGCGATACCTAGCCAATTGTTCCTCCTTGAACGGCTGCCCTCAATCTCAATTGCTTTCCCCCATTTCTCATACTCTTCTCCTCTTCGGGGGCCGGCAACCGTTGTGGGGGATAGGAGTGACGTCCTTGATCAAACTGATCTGCAACCCCGCTGCCTGGAGCGAACGAATGGCTGCCTCCCTCCCCGATCCCGGCCCCTTAACATAGACTTCTACCTTCTTGACACCGTGCTCCTTGGCCTTGCGGGCGGTGTCCTCTCCCGCCCGCTGGGCGGCAAATGGTGTCCCCTTCCTGGAACCCTTAAAACCCATCGCTCCGCAACTCGACCAGCACACCACGCGGCCTTCGAGATCGGTGATGGTTATAATGGTATTGTTGAATGTGGATTTTACATGCGCCCCTCCCAGAGGAACGTTTTTCCTTTCTTTTTTCTTCTTGCCTGCTTTCTTCACTCGTTCTTTTGCCATTCCACCCGTCCTCTCTTATTCATCCTCTCGCCAGCCTGGACTTTTTCGATTTGATGACAATTCTTTTCTTCCCTCGACGGGTGCGGGCATTGGTGTGTGTTCTCTGCCCCCGCACCGGGAGGCTGCGCCGGTGCCTCAGGCCCCGGTAGCTTCCGATATCCATCAGCCGCTTGATGTTGAAGGAAACCTCTTTTCGGAGCTCACCCTCTACCTTGCAATTCTGTTCTATGGCGTTACGGATCCGCCTGATTTCCTCTTCGGTCAGATTCTTGACCCGTGTGTCCCGGCTGATGTTTGCTTGGCTGAGGATCTTCTCTGAGGTGGAACACCCGATCCCGTAAATATAGCTCAGGGCGACCTCAACCCTCTTTTCCCGGGGCAAATCAACACCTGCAATTCGAGCCACTGAAATCCCTCCCCTTCATGAAACGGCTGCCTGTCATCTCTCCTCTAGCTCCCAGAACCCACGGATACCCGACTGAGGTTCACCCCTGGCGCTGCTTGTGCTTGGGATTGACACATATTACACGGACCACTCCCTTCCTTCTGATAATTTTGCACTTATCGCAAATCTTCTTTACCGACGACCGAACTTTCATGTTTCCCCTCTCGCCGCCCGCCTCACTTGTACCGAAAGACAATCCGGCCGCGGTTGAGATCGTAGGGCGAAAGCTCGACTTTCACCCGGTCCCCCGGGAGAATCCGGATATAGTGCATACGCATTTTGCCGGAGATATATGCCAGAAACCGATGGCCATTTTCCAGTTCCACTCTGAACATCGCATTGGGCAGCGGTTCAACAATGGTGCCCTCGACCTCAATCGGTTCTTCCTTTGCCATACCCTCCCGCTTCCTCACGGCCATTGAGTAAGGACGTCCGGTCCCGACTCGCGTATGGCCACGGTGTGTTCGAAATGGGCCGAAGGCTTCCGGTCCCGGGTCATTACCGTCCAGCCATCTTTCTGAACTTCAACTTCCCAGGATCCGGCGTTGACCATTGGCTCGATGGCTAAAACCATGCCGGCCTTGAGCCGGGGCCCGCACCCCGGCTTCCCGAAATTCGGCACTTGGGGATCCTCGTGGAGATTCCGGCCGATTCCGTGCCCGACAAAATCACGAACGACATTGAAATTTTCCTTTTCGGCACAGCTCTGGATCGCCCAGGAAACATCATATAATCTCCGGCCCACCCGAGCCTGCTCCACACCCCGCCTCAAGGCTTCCCGTGCAACGTGCAGTAATCTCAGGCGTTCGGGGGGGATTTCGCCCACCGGGAAGGTAGCAGCGGAATCACCATAATAACCTTCCCAAATTCCGCCCAGGTCAATGCTGATGATATCTCCTTCCTCCAGTACCTCCTTGGAGGGGATGCCGTGCACCACCACTTCGTTTCGTGAGACACAGAGGGTGCTGGGATAACCCCGGTACCCTTTGAACCCAGGTTCGACCCCCCGCTTCCTCAGAAACTTTTCGGCAAACCGATCCAACTCTATTGTCGCCACACCGGGCGCCACTCGTGCCCGCAGCTCTTCGAGGGTTTCCGCCACCACCCGGCTCGCCCGCCGCATTTTCTCTATCTCCTCTGGGGTTTTTATGACTATCATCCTTTCCTAAATAACCCCGACCGCCTCCAGTATCTTCTCCTGGATCTCGCCGATCTCTCTCGACCCGTTCAACTCTTTCAGAATACCGCGCCCGCGGTAGTATTCAATGAGCGGTTGAGTTTGCCGCCGATACACGAGCAGCCTTTCACGGATGGTCTCTTCCCGGTCGTCATCCCTTTGATAGAGCGGGCCGCCGCAGAGATCGCACACCCTCCTTTTTTGGGGAGGCCTGGAGTAGATGTGGAAACCGGCCCCGCAGGACCGGCAGGTCCTCCGACCCGACAGCCGCCGCACCAGCTCCTCCTCGTTGACCAGGAGGCTGACGACGAAATCGATCTCTCCCCCGGCCTCGGTCAGCATCTGATCCAGGGCCTCGGCCTGAGCGATGGTCCGGGGGAAACCGTCAAGGATATATCCAGCGCTGCAATCCTGTTTTTGCGTCCGGTCACGGATGATTCCGATCACCACCTCGTCGGGAACGAGCGCTCCCCGGTCCATGTAATCCCTGGCCTCGCGACCGAGCGGCGTTCCCTCCTGAACCGCCGCTCGAAGAATGTCGCCGGTAGCAATCTGCGGCACCCCCACCCTTTCGGCCAGTATTTGAGCCTGAGTTCCCTTTCCCGATCCGGGCGGTCCCAAGAGTATCGTCCTCACGGCTTCGCTCATTTATTTCTTCAGGAATCCTTTGTAGTGCCGGGTCAAGAGGTGGGACTCAATCTGGGTCACAGTGTCTTTTGCCACCACCACCCCGATCAAGAGGGCCGTACCTCCGAAATAGAAGGGGACATTCAATTGAGATATGAGGATATCCGGAAGGACACATACCGCAGAGACATACACCGCGCCCCCCAAAGTTATCCTGGTCAAGACCCGGTCTATGTACTCCGCGGTCTTCTTGCCGGGACGTATTCCCGGGATGAAACCCCCGTATTTTTTCAGGTTATCAGCCAGGTCGTTGGGATTGAAGACCACCGCGGTGTAGAAGTAGCAGAAAAACACAATCAGGAAAACATAGATCGTCTCGTACAAAAGGGCCCCGGGAGAGAGAAGATTCGACACCGCCTGCATGAACGGGATATTACTGAACTGCGCGATGGTAGCCGGAAACATGATGATCGAGGAGGCGAAGATAGGCGGAATTACCCCCGCGGTGTTTATTTTCAAAGGGATATATGTGCTCTGCCCGCCGTACATCTTCCTCCCCACTACCCGCCTGGCATATTGCACCGGGATCTTGCGCTGTCCGCTTTCAGCGAAGACAATCAGCGCGATAACCGCGACCATCATCACCAACAGGAACAATACCAGGAAAAGAGGGATCTCCCCGGCACGGTAGAGACTGAAGGTATTCAGTATGGCCAGGGGCATTCGAACCACGATCCCGGCGAAGATGATCAAGGAGATACCGTTTCCGATGCCTCTCTCGGTGATCTGCTCCCCCAGCCACATGATAAATGCGGTGCCGGAGGTCAAAGTGATAATAGTCAAGAGGCGGAAAGGCATCCCCGGCACGGGAACGATCGCTTCCCCGCTGGGGGACTGCATGCTCTCCAGTCCTATGGAGATTCCCATGGCCTGAACGATCGCGATCACGATGGTGCCGTATCGGGTGTATTGAGTCAGCTTTTTCCGTCCCGCTTCTCCCTCTTTGGCCAGCCGTTCCAGGTGCGGAATGACGACTTTGAGGAGCTCCAGGATGATGGCGGCATTGATGTAAGGCATGATCCCGAGGGCGAAAATCGTCAGGCGGCGGAGCGCCCCCCCCGAAAACATGTCGAAAAAACCGAGCATGGTGCCCCGGGCGGCTTCGAAAAAGGAATCCAAGGCCTGGAGATCGATTCCCGGCGTGGGTATGTGTGCTCCGACCCGGTAGACTATCAGCATCAGGAAGGTAAAGATGATGCGTCTCCGGAGCTCCGGGATATTATAGATATTTCGCGCAATCTCTATCACGTGTAACCCCTATGAATCCCTGTCCATAATGACGGCACTCTCAAATTGCCAAGAGTTCGACCCGGCCGCCAGCAGCCTCTATCTTTTTCCGGGCAGAACCACTCACGGCATGCACCCGGACCGTCAGGGGATGGGCAATTTCCCCCACTCCCAGAATCTTGACGGGAGCCGTGCGGCGACGGACCAACCTTTTTCCCCGCAATACCTCCGGGTCTATCCGCTCTCCGGCACCGAAGGTCTGAAGCTGCCCGACGTTCACCACCTGGAAAGCCACCCGAAAGATATTTCGAAACCCTCTCTTCGGCAATCTTCGGGCCAGAGGCATCTGCCCGCCCTCGAAACCCGGACGAAGCCCCGGACCGGAGCGGGCATTCTGTCCTTTCTCTCCCCGACAACTCGTCTTGCCGTGCCCTGAACCGGTTCCCCGGCCAACTCTCTTGGGTTGCTTTTTGGTACCCGGCACCGGCCGGAGGAGGCTGAGACTCATTTCGACCGTCTCCTTCGTTTCGCTCTTTACTTCTTGATTCACCATCTCCCCCCCCGTGAGGGTATCCTACTTGGCAAGAATATCCTCTGGTTTTTTATCTCTCATCCGCGCCACTTCCTCTACGCTACGGAGGCTCCGCAGACCCTCGAAGCAGGCTTTCAACACATTAAACTGATTACTCGATCCGAGGGACTTGGTCAGGATATCGGAAACCCCCAAGGCCTCCATCACTGCCCGGACGGCTCCACCGGCTATCACTCCAGTTCCCTGTGAAGCGGGCTTGAGTAACACCTGGCCGGCCCCAAAACGGCCTATCACCTGGTGGGGAATGGTCGTGGCGGCAAGGGGAACGGCCAGAAAGCCCTTTTTGGCTTTTTCGATGCCTTTCTTGATCGCAGAGGGGACTTCTTTGGCCTTTCCCATGCCCCAGCCGACCTTGCCCTTTCCATCACCCACTACCACCAGAGCGCTGAAGCTGAAGCGCCGGCCACCCTTGACGACCTTGGCGACCCGGTTGATGGTCACCACCTTTTCCAGATATTCCAAATTGTCCGAACGTCTCGGCTCCACCGGTTTTCTCATCC
>JAUVQV010000224.1 GCA_030597995.1 Candidatus Rokuibacteriota bacterium | reverse complement strand
TTTCATGATGTCGGCCCCGGCGATCAGGCTTCCCGCCATCAGGGTGGTCAGAACGGTGGCCGCAAAGAGGAATCCCGGGAGCCTGCGGTTCATGCGCCGCTCTCCTCAGCGGCCGGGATTCCGAAAGGGACCCTCCGGGACATGCGCAAAGAGTGAAGTCGGCAGGCCATTCCCCTGTGGCTCACAGCAGGCAGACCTGGCGGCCGTCCCCCGTGATATCCTCGGGAAAACGCTGGATCATCTCCTTCTTTACATACTCCTCGATCTCAAAGGCCGTGCGGAAGGAGTCGATTTCGTACACCAGGCGCTGGGCGTCTTCCAACCGGGAGGCGCGGATAATCTTCTTGACCCGCGGCAGGGCGACGGCGTTCATGCTGAGCTGGTCGATCCCCAGGCCGATCAGGGCCAGGGTGTAGATGGGCTCACCCGCCATTTCTCCGCACATCGCCACGGTGATGCCCTGGTTGTGCGCCGCATTGATTACCCCCCGGACGATCCGGATCACCGCCGGGTGGAGGGGGCGATAGAGGTACGCGACGTGCTCATTTACCCGGTCGATGGCCAGAGCGTATTGTATGAGATCGTTGGTCCCGATGCTGAAAAAATCCACCTCTCGTGCCAGGATATCGGCGATCACGGCCGCCGACGGGGTCTCGATCATGACTCCGACCTGAATCTGGCGGTCGTAAGGTTCTCCCCTCTTTTCCAGTTCCTGCTGCACCTCGCATAGGAGTTCTCTGGCCTGCAGCAGCTCCGTGAGCTCCGAGACCATCGGGAACATGATCTTCAGCTTCCCGTACGCGCTGGCGCGGAGAATCCCCGCCAGCTGAGTCTTGAAAATCGGGACCTCGCGCAGGCAGAAGCGGATGGCGCGAAGACCGAGAGCCGGGTTCATCTCTTTGGCCAGCGGCACCTGTGACAAGAACTTGTCACCTCCCAGGTCGAGGGTCCTGATAGTAGCGGGGCGAGGGTGAATCGCCTCGGCCAGGCGGCGGTAGATGAGAAAGTGCTCCTCCTCCGTCGGCATCACCTCCCGGTTGAGGTAAATGAACTCCGTGCGGTAAAGCCCGATCCCCTCCGCGCCGTGGTCCAGGACCGATGGGATCTCCGCCGGGAGTTCGATGTTGGCCTCCAGACTGATGCGATATCCGTCCAGGGTCTCGCCGGGGAGGTCCTTGAGCTTGAGGAGCTCCACATCATAGAGCTGGTACCGGCGGCTAAGATCCTCGTATTTCCGTACCGTCTCCTCATCGGGGTTGAGATACACCTGACCGGTGTTGCCGTCCAGGATCAGCGCGTCCCCGGTTTCGACCTTCTGAGTCACCACCTCCAGCCCCACCACGGCCGGGATCTCCAGGGAACGGGCCATGATAGCGGTGTGCGAAGTCTTCCCGCCCATGTCGGTGGCGAAAGCGAGAATCCGCTCTTTTTGCATCTGGGCGGTGTCGGAGGGAGAGAGGTCCCGGGCAATGATGATCACACCTGCGGGGACCTCCGAAATTCTTTCGGGAAAGTCACCCACTAGGTTGCGCAGGATGCGGTAGCCGATGTCCTCGATGTCGCTGGCTTTTTCGCGGAGGTAACGGTCCTCCAACCCCTTGAAGATCGTGCGAAACCGATCAATGACCCGCTGCAGAGCCCACTCGGCGTTCACCCGCTCCTTGCGGATACTGCCCACCACCTCTTCGATCAGCATGCGGTCCTGGAGGAGCATCAAGTGGGCGTCGAGGATGTAGGTGTGTTGCACTCCCACCTCCCGGTCGAGCTTCTTCTTGAATTTCCGGAGCTGGGAGGCCGAGGCCGCCACCGCCCGCCGAAAGCGCCGCACCTCCTCTGTAACATCAGCGGCGAGAACCGTGTACTTCTGAGCGGTAAAGTCCCTCTTCTCCAGGAGATAGACCGGACCGATGACGATCCCCGGGGACACGCCGATCCCGATAAGATTGATCATATTAGCCCGCATCGGACTGCTCACTCCTCATGGAATCCCTTCCGGATCAGGTTCTCCATCGCCGACATGGCCTCTTTTTGGTCTCCTCCCTCTACCGACAGCGTGATCCGGCTGCCTCGAGCGGCCGCCAGCAGCATCAAGCCCATGATGCTTTTGGAGTTCGCCTTCGTCCCATCCTTCTCGATCGTGATGTTGGAAGAAAAGGTGCTGGCCAGTTTGACCATGGCGCCGGCGGCCCGGGCATGGAGCCCGAGCTTGTTCCTTATGGTGAGCGTCTTTTGAATCATCCCCGCAGCACCTCCCGGATGATCCCTCCCAGCAGGACGAGGCCCGAGAGTCCGAGGAGAACTCGCTCCAGCGAGCTGCGCGCGAGCAGGATGATGAAGAGGCCTATCACCGCGATGGCTGCCAGGAGCGAGTGTACGGCCTCCCCCGGCACCAGGGCCCAGCCGGGGTGGTGGATGACTACGCCGGCTGCGATACCGGCCAGACCCGTGACGGCCAAGGAGAGGCGTGGGACTTTGTGTGTCAAAGCGAGGGCCTGCAGCGGACTCACCACCGCCCGGCCCCACTTCAGCCCGGCCGCCGCTCCCCACCACCTGAAATAGAGGTGCGGCAGATTAAATAATCCCAGGAAGACCAGCGGCGCCCACCACGCACCGAGAAGGGCCGGAATTACTGCCGCGAGGGCGGCCAGAGGGTGGAGTGTGGCCCAGAAGAATTCATCACCGACGCTCCCCAGGCTGCACATCAGGGAACGCTTCAGGTCCGTCAGGAAGGCACCCTGATCCGCCTCTCCCCCCTCCTCCCGGGCAATCGTCCCCGCGACCAGAGCGGCAAAATAGGGATGGGTATTGAAAAATCCCAAGTGCCGCAGCTGCGCCTGCCGGAAGGCTTCGGAAGGAGGGGCGTACCGTTCCG
>JAUVQV010000199.1 GCA_030597995.1 Candidatus Rokuibacteriota bacterium | reverse complement strand
GGAGGTTGGCGAAGCGGCAGACCAGCCGGTGGAGTTCCCGGTAGGTGAAGGTCCTGTTTTCGCCCGACTCGGCCTCCCAGATGATCGCGGCCTTGTTTTTCCGCGCCGTGCTGAGATGCCGGTCGAGGCAGTTGTGTGAGACATTCAGCGTTGCCCCCGTGAACCAGGACACCTCGGGTTTTTTGAAGTCATACTCCATGACCCGGTCCCATTTTCTGAACCAGGCTATCTCCTCTTCCGCCATCTTTGCCCAGAAGGTCTCGGGGTCCCGGATCGACTGCTCGTAGAGCTGCCGGTAATGTTCGGCACTTGCGATGCGGGCGCCACCCTGAAATTCCGGGGGAGGATTAAACACCTGCCGGGTCATACCCATCTTCCTGCACCACCAAAAGATCTTTTTACCCTAAGATGCCGTAACGGCGGGTGAGCTGAAGTCATTCGGGGGCGGGTGGAGCCGGGGGACAAGGCCTTTCGATTTCGAGAACGCAGTCCATATTCGGGGTCCGCGGAGCGCGGGCGGTAGGGCAATGATCTCCGTCGAGACTATGGTGAAAGGTCTTGCAGGACTTTCACGCATTGCCCCTCGTTCTCGACACCGAGTGAGTTTCGGATAGAGGGTATTTTACACACGTAGGCATTGTGTGGAACGATGTTTGCGCTCGTGAGAAAAGCCACGCAGGCCCCGTGAGAGAGTCCCAGGTCGTTGCGATCCTTGCAGTACTTTGAAATGACCTCGGCGGCGTCGTTTTCGGCGAACGCGAGGTCCGCTGCGGGAGAGATCAAAAAAACCGCTCCTGCAAGTACCGGAATAAGAAGTCTTTTCATCTTCCTTTCTCCGAAAGCATATGCCCTTTTATCCTATTTTGTCAAGGCAGTTTGGGTTCTGGGATGCGGCCTGGCCTCGGCGGCGTGAAACATCGTTCCCCCTTTACAAGTAATAATAAATAGAGTATCTGGACCTATGTGTGCAGTACCGGAAGCATATCTGGAAAGGGGGGAAGAGATGGGCGTTCCGCATCGGGCGAGGGGTGCCCGATCGTTCCGACTGCCGGCTCTGGTATTCTACGGGGCGATGCTTGTTCCCGTCCCGGGGATGGGAGGGGAATCCTTGCCGATATTCGCGGAGCGCATTCCCTCCACCCCGTTGTCCTGTCTCCTCATGGGACGAGAGTCCCGGCTCTCCGACATTCAGGGGGGGAGGCCGATGGTCATTTATTTCTCCGACGTTCGCGCCGGTGCGCCCGCTTCCCTGGAACGCTTTCTGGCAGAGCAGCAGGCCGGCTATGCACCGTGGTTCACGTGGGTCAGCGTCCTGGACGGCCGCGGAGAGGCCGAGGAGATCGAACGGGTGCTTAACGATTCACTCCTCCGTTCAGATCAATGTTTCCACGACCGCGACGGGCAGTGGCGCAAGGCCCTCGGAATCGAAAAGACCCCCGCCCTGTTCTTCTTCAACGAGGACGGCTACCTCGTCCGGAGGCAGGAAGGCTTCCAGCCGGGTGACGGCCCCGGACTCGAGCGGACCTTTGACCGGCTCGCCCGGGCTTACACCCTGGGAGGGGGAATGGCCCGTGATTTCAAGCTGCCGGAAATCGGTGCCGGACGGCTCCTGACCCTCCTCGAGGTAGCCCGCAAAGACTACACCATGCTCCTGTTTCTGCAGGCCAACTGCATCAGCTGCCTCAGCGAGCTGCGGCTCCTGGAACTCATCAGGAATCGTTACCGGGACCGGGTCGGCCTGGTAGCCGTCTTTCATGATCCTGCCCAGGACGAGCGTGTCCGTCGGATTCTCGATGCATATCAACTCCATCCGGACTACATCCTTGCGGACCCCGGCCTCCTCCAACCCGGCGGTTACCACTTCAGGCTTGTTCCCGTATTGCTCGTGATCGGCCCCGATGGGAAGATCATATTTTCCCGGAAAGGATTTCAGTCCCGGGAGGCCTCTCCCTTGGCGGCCCAGCTGGACCGCCTCTTCTGGATGAGACCGGCCGCCGATTCCAGGTCGCCATTTCAGGAAGCCCGGCGCATCCATGACGAGGCGCTGCAGTTCCTCAGCGAGGGAAAGGTCGGGATGGCGGCGCTCTATCTGGAGCGGATTCTGGAGCTGCACCCGGACTTTTACACGCTGCACTGCCGTGTCGCCGACGCCTACCTCGCCCTCGGGAGACGGAAGGAGGCGGCGCGAGGCTACGCCCGGTACCTGGCTGCAGAATCTCAGCCATACGATTTAGTTCAGGTCAGGGAAAAGATCAGGTCCCTCGCCGAGTAGGCGCGGGGGGGAGGAAAAAGCCCTGGAGCGGCTGCCCCGGGGCTGCACTACTCGCTCGATGGAGGGGATTGCAAATGGCTTGCGATTCTTCCCAGCACCTCCCCCGCGTTTTCCCTGAAGAGCACGGTGGCGAGGGAGTCCCAGGGCGTTTCGGTGCGATTGATGAATATCAGTGTCGCTCCCGCGCGGTGGGCCACGCGGGGCACGGAAGCGGCCGGCTCAACCTGAAGCGATGAGCCGATCATCAGGAGCAGATCGCAGTTCTCCGCGCACTCCCGGGCCCTGGTCATCTCCGTCTCGGGCATGGCCTGCCCGAAAGAAACCGTCGCCGGCTTTACCAGACCGGCGCAGTCCTCGCACCGCGGGTCTTCCTCTCCCGCTTCCAGCCGAGACTGTATCTCTTCCATCGGCCACGATTTCCCGCAGCCGAGGCAGAGGGCTTTCCGGTTGGTGCCGTGAAGCTCGATCACTCTCTCGGGGGAGACGCCCGCGTCCTGATGCAGGCCGTCGATGTTTTGAGTGATGAGGCAGTGCAGCCTCCCCGTCCTCTCGAGTTCCGCCAGGGCGACATGGGCGCGGTTCGGACGGGCGCCGCGCAACTCACGGAAAAACTCCTTTTTCATCGTCCAATACTCGACCCGGGCCTTTGGGCTGGAGAGGAATTCCTGAAACGTCACGACCCGGTGGCGGTCCCACACTCCGCCGGGACTCCGGAAATCTGAGAGCCCCGATTCGGTGGATATCCCCGCCCCTGTGAAAGCGGTCACCCGCCTGGCCGCTCTCAGGAGTTTTACCGACCGGTCTACCCTGGTCTCGACGGATTCCATCACCGGAATACTACCTCAATGAAACCGAATCTCCAAAATGCCCCTTAACCCGGGTTATTCATGAATGCCCGTCGCGAGCGTCGTAAGTGTCCGTAAGATCTCTGCGTTCTCCGGGATGAGCGACCGAGGCGTACT
>JAUVQV010000236.1 GCA_030597995.1 Candidatus Rokuibacteriota bacterium | reverse complement strand
GCTATATCTGATTAACGCTACCAAGATGGCCAGGATGTATGAGGAGGTTCGGCTTCTCTCCATTAAGGATCAGCTGACCTCTCTGTACAACCGCCGCTATTTCATGGACCGGCTTCAGAAGGAGGTGGATCGTTGCCAACGGTACGCACGAAGCCTCTCGCTCATAATTCTCGACATCGACGCCTTCAAGAATTACAACGACACCCATGGGCACCAGTGCGGAGATGAATTGTTAATGCTATTCGCGTCGCGAGTGCGGGCCCTGTTGAGAAAACCGGACTTTATTGCCCGCTATGGGGGAGAGGAGTTCGCCGTCGTAATGCCCGAGACGGATCGAGAGCAAGCGGGAAACATGGCAGAGAGATTACGCCAAGCCGTGAGAGAATACCCATTTCCGGGGGGTGAAGCCCAGCCTGGGGGAAAGCTGACTGTCAGCCTTGGGATCGCGGAGTTTCCTTCCGACGCCATGGATGTGGCTGAACTCATCAAACAGGCGGATCGTGCACTTTATCAGGCGAAAAATGGCGGCAGAGACCGGGTCGTCATCTGTGGTGCGTAGCCGGAACAATGTTCAGTCAAACTTGTGGCGGCCGCCCGGAAGCAGACTGACACCGAGAAAGGTGAGGAGGACCACCACGAAGCCGATGACGGAGACATAGGCCGCCTTGCGCCCTCTCCAGCCGACCGTGATGCGCATATGGACCAGGGCGGCATAGATCAACCAGGTGACCAGGGACAGTGCCTCCTTCGGGTCCCATTTCCAGTAGGAGCCCCAGGCGTACTCGGCCCAGACGGCGCCGGTGATGAGCCCCAGCGTCAGGAGGGGAAAGCCGAGAGTCAGGCTGCGGTAGTGGAGGCGGTCGAGAAGCTCGAGCGAGGGCAGCCGGTGAAAGAAGGTCCCCGGGGTATGGCGTTTGAGCTGTCTCTCCTGGACGAGATAGAGGACTCCTCCCGCGAAGGCCAGAACAAAGAACGCGTACCCTAAAAGAGCGAAAGTGGTGTGCACCCACAGCCACTTGCTCTGCAGAACCGGAACCAGGGGGGCCAACTCCTTGCTCTGCGTCATGGAAACAACCATCAGCAGCAGCGCGATCGGGAAAACGAGCGTCCCAAGGACGCCCACGCGAAAACGGTACAGGAGGATGAAGTAACACAGGACAATCGCCCAGACGAAAAAATTCAGCGCCTCGAAAAGGTTCGTGATCGGAAAGTGGCCACCCTCAATGCCGCGGACAATCAGGAAAAGGGTCTGCACGCAAAGGGCGAGACCCGTCAGCCACACGGCAATCCGCTCGATTCCTTTTTTTTGGGTAGCAAGGTAGATGAGATAGTGAACCGTCCCGAGAGCATAGAGCACAAGCGAAACCTGGAATAAAGTAATGTTAACCATCCCCGAACCTCGCTCCCTCGATGGTGGGCATATACCGCAATCCTCCCGCCTGGGCCTCCAAGCTTGAAGTGAACGGCCTTTCCGTATTGTGGGGAGCGAGGTAAAAAATGTCAAACCGTATCCGGACGGTTTGACTGGGCGCCGCTCCGGGACTATTCTGGCAGAGGGGGTGAATGCCCGATTGCGGAGTTGTTCGGGGCACGTCACTCCGGCCGGAGTGTTTCACGCATCTTATGGGAGCGGCGGGGAAGGGCGGAGCAGCAGGTCGAAGCGGCCTCCCGGAGCCGGCGGAGAGCGGGGCAGTGACGGGCACGAAACGTCGGGGCTGGACGCGACGGGTTCTGGTGAGGTATGTCCTCCTCCAGATGCCCGGGGCGGTCCTGGTGGCGGCCGTGCTGGTGCTGCTCAGAAGATGGCTGGACCTGCCGTGGTGGACGTTCTGGGGGACTCTCCTTCTCTGGGCGGCAAAGGATGTAGTCATGTTCCCCCTCACCTGGCGCGCCTACGATTGGGACGCTTCGAAGAGCGGCAGCTCGATGGTCGGGTTACCCGGCGTGGCGAAAGAGCGCTTGGCCCCCTCCGGATATGTAGTAGTGCGCGGAGAGCTCTGGCGGGCCGAGACCACGGGAGATTGTCCTCCGATAGAAGAGCGCACAAGTGTCAGAGTTCATGGGGTGCGAGGGCTCGTCCTGCTGGTGCGCCCGGAATAATAAAGAAGCAATCAATCTTTTCGCGGAAATTCGATTTCGACCGCCGACTCTCAATGGCCCGGAACATGGTATGCCATTTCGTGAGGTTCGGGCCACAAGTGGATGGTGTGAATCACCTTCCGCGCCTCGGGATCGTACACATAAGTTTTGAATTCCACCTCGTCGTTTATGAACACATTTTTCAGGCCGGGAGGAATGCCGAGGTGGCCGGGGCCGGCGCCCAGCTTGAGGGAGTGGGCTTTCTCCAGCGCCGGTGCGGAGAATTCAAACAGCATGCCGTCGCCGCGGCTGCTGGTGAAAACCCGCGTTCCGTCCCCGGAGACCGCGACGCCGTGCGGCCCCAGGCCCGCCGGGGCCTTCGCTACCACCTGCAAAGGCTCGGTCTGCAGGGCATACAGCTCGTTGTCATAGGAGGCGGTGAGATAGATGTGCTTCCCGTCCGGGGCCATGGCCAGGTGGTCCGGCCCCTTACCCACGGCCACAGTCTGGATCACCGTGAGAGAGTCCCGGTCGATGACCGAGAGGGTGTCGTCGCCCTTGTTGGAGACGTAGATGGTTCTCCCCTCCGGGTCGGTGGTTATGGAATT
>JAUVQV010000162.1 GCA_030597995.1 Candidatus Rokuibacteriota bacterium | reverse complement strand
GGCCGGGTGGCGGCCGTAGACGCCGACGCGCAGCAGGTGCAGGTCTTCTTCGAGGGGAGAGGTGTGACCTACGACTGGGGCGACCTCGACCAGCTCGTTCTCGGCTATGCCTGTTCCATCCACAAGTCTCAGGGGAGCGAGTATCCTGTGGTGGTCATACTGCTGCACACGCAGCACTATGCGTTGCTGCAGCGCAATCTTCTCTACACCGGGATCACCCGCGGAAAGAGGCTCGTGATTCTCGTGGGCCGGAAAAAGGCCGTGGCCATCGCGGTGAAGAACGACCGGGTGCAGGCGCGCTACACCGGTCTCGTCGAGCGACTGGCCGCTGCCGCGGCACCGGACTGAGACTGCGCGAGGTTTTCTTGCCATCCTTCTGTCAACGTGCTAATGATCTGGTGGCCGAAATGGAGGCGGGATATGACATGACCATCGACGACCTGCTCCGGCAACTGGTTGAGAAAGAGGGATCCGACCTCCACCTCCGGGTGGGGGAACCACCGGTCTTCCGCATTCACGGCGCGCTCCTCCGCTCCTCCTTCCCGACCCTCACCCCGGAAAAGAATCGGGAGCTGATCTACGGCCTCCTTTCCCCGGACCGCCGGGAGAAGTTCGAAACGGAGTGGGAGCTGGACTGCTCCTACTCCCTGAACGGCGTCTCGCGCTTCCGGGTGAATTGCTTCCGCCAGGGAGGACATCCCGGTGCGGTTCTGCGGGTCATACCCTTCGGCATCAAGACCGTGGATGACCTCGGCCTCCCGGGGGTGGTCAAAGAGATCGGCGACAAACAGCAGGGGCTGGTGCTGGTCACCGGTCCGACCGGCAGCGGAAAGTCCACCACCCTGGCGGCCATGATCGATTACATCAACACCACCAGGAAGTGCCACATCATCACCATTGAGGACCCCATTGAGTTCCTGCACCAGGACAAGCTCTCGACCGTGAATCAGAGGGAGGTCGAGGTGGACACCCTCAGCTTCGCTTCCGCCCTGAAGCACGTCATGCGGCAGAACCCGGACGTCATCCTGGTGGGTGAGCTGCGGGACCTGGAGACCATCGGGCTGGCGATCACCGCGGCGGAGACCGGCCACCTGGTGCTGGCCACTCTCCACACCACCGACGCCCCCCAGACCGTCGACCGCATGGTCGATGTCTTCCCGCCCGGGCAGCAGCAGCAGATCCGCCTTCAGCTTTCCACCTCCCTCCATGCGGTGATTTCACAGACGCTCCTCCCCCGTCGTGACGGGAAGGGGAGGGCCGCGGCCTTCGAGATCATGATCTGCCATTCGGGGCTCAAGAACCTGATCCGGGAGGGGAAAACCCACCAGCTCTACGGGGCCATCCAGACCGGAGGGAGAAGCGGGATGCAGCTTCTGGACCAGCACCTCCGGAAGCTGGTGGAGGAAAACCTGGTCTCCTTCGAAGACGCCCTGGGCAAATCCTCCAATCCGCAGGAGTTTGCCCGTCTCGCGTCGCGGGGCGGAGAGTGACGTCGTGGACCCTGTTCCTCTTCTGAAGCTCATGCCCCGGTACGGGGCGTCGGACCTTATCGTCAAGGTCGGAGGCCCGCCGATCTTTCGGGTCAACGGGGAGCTGGTGAGACTCAAAGCCCCGCCCCTGAAGGGCGAGCAGACCCGGCAGGCCGTCCAGGCCCTGCTCACGCCCGAACAGTTCGCGCGTTTCGAGCAGGAGCGGGAACTGGATCTGGCGCTGACCCTCCCGGAGGTCGGGCGTTTCCGGGTGAATGTCTTCCAGCAGCGCAACACACTGGGGATGGTGCTGCGACTGATCCCGGGCCGGATCCCGACCCTGGAAGAGATCGGTCTCCCGCCGGTGGGCCGGGAGCTGGCCATGCGCCCGCGTGGCCTGCTTTTGGTGACGGGACCGGCCGGCTGCGGCAAGTCCACTACCCAGGCCTCGCTGATTGACCACCGCAACACCCATGAGGCCTGCCACATTATGACCGTGGAGGACCCGGTGGAGTTCATCCACCGGAACAAGAAGGCCCTCGTCAACCAGCGCCAGCTGTACCGCGACACCCACAGTTTCGCCGCCGCCCTGAAGTATGTCCTGCGCCAGGATCCGGACGTCATTCTGATCGGGGAGATGCGGGACCTGGAGACCGTCTCTCTGGGAATTACGGCCGCCGAGACCGGGCACCTGGTGATCGGCACCCTGCACACCACCAACGCCGTCCAGACCGTGGACCGCGTGATCGACGTCTTTCCCCACTTCCAGCAGCAGCAGATCCGGATGCAGATTTCGGTCAACCTCCTTGGGGTGATCTCCCAGCAGCTCCTCCGCCGGGCCGACAAGAAGGGGCGGGTGGCGGCCTACGAAATCCTGGTGGCGAACACCGCGGTCCGGAACCTGGTCCGGGAGGGAAAGACCTTCCAGCTCTCTTCCATCATCCAGACCAAGACCGAAGAGGGGATGCGGACCATGAATCTCTCTCTCTCGGAGCTGGTCCGGAATAAGGTCGTCGCCATGGATGATGCCCTCGCGGCTTCACCCAACCCTCAGGCCCTCACGCAGTTGATCAACACCGGTTCGAACGTCCCCCCGCACTCTCGCAACTGAATGTGTTATGGGCCGGCCGGAACATGGAGAGGCCGGCGCATTGCGTTTCCGCAGGAACTGTGATAGGGGTGAAATTCCATGCCGTGGCAGGAGGCACACGCCCCGGCGGCGGGAACTGAACGAAAGGGGATGGTATGAAAAAGGCCACGATTCTCATGACAGTTCTTTTTTTCGGCCTCTTCCTCTGGCCGCGGCCGGGGTCGGCCCAAACGGAGGAGCACGGGCTCTATCGCTACGTCGATCTCACCCTCGGCGGCTGGGTCGCTAGTGGTGATGCCTCTTTCACCATCAGCGGCAGCGATCTGTCTGGGGGTTTCAAATCCAAGCTGACCTGGAAGAACCTCTCCGGGATCTACCCCCTGGTCGGGATAGAGGTCACACCGATGCCGTGGCGGCATTCCCTGTACCTCAACCTTAAAACCGCCGCGGGCTCTCTCGATGGTGATGGTACAGACGAGGACTGGCTCACCGGAGACTTTGCCACCTTTTTCGGCACGAACTACATCAAGTCCCGTTCCGACACCGAGTCAGACGGTTCCTACACCGCACTGGACCTGGGGTACACCTACCGGTACGGCCGCCGCTTCGGTGTCGTGGGCTTCGGCGGGTATTTCCAGTTTCAGGAGAAATTCACCATGACCAAGGGCTTTCAAGAGGCACCTCTTTGGGTATTCGGTCCTTTTTTCGGTCTCAATTCAACCTATGACATGGAGTGGGACGGATGGCGAGTGGGCGGCAAAGGGTATGTGAACTTTGTTCCCTCTCCCAGGCGCGGGCTGTACGATCTCGGCCTGAAGGTGGAGGGCGCGCTTCTCTGGGGGGTGGATTACACCGGTGAGGGGGTCTGGAATCTCCGGGAGGATTTTAGGCAGGATCCCAGCTTCCGGCACACCGCGGACGGGGGCACCGGCGGGCAGTTCAGTCTAAGCCTCTTTTATCATCCGGTCCGTTACGTCGGGATCGAAGTGGGCTATTATTACCTTACTTTGAACATAGAGGATGGAATTGACCGGACCTTTTTCTCCGACGGTTCGGAAGGTCTGGCAGACCTCGATGAAGTAACCGCCGACCGGCACGGGTTTACCGCGTCGGCTTCGGTCCGGTTCTAAACCATCTTATCCCGAGGTTTGCGCCCTGTCTCCCTGTCATCCCGGGCGCAGTCGAGCGATCAAGAGTTTCGGCTTAGATTTTGATTCTATATTTTACCGGGCCTAACCGGTTGAGTCACGGGAGCAATTTTGTGGCTTGGCAAGGCGTCGCCCGAAGAGAGCGCG
>JAUVQV010000024.1 GCA_030597995.1 Candidatus Rokuibacteriota bacterium | reverse complement strand
TCTTTTGCACTTTCGTGATTTTCATCCCACTCCACCTCCCTTCCGTATCGTGTATTTTGTTCCCGAGAGGTTGTTCATCCCAGGTTCCCGCCGATGGGAACCTGACGTCTTATACACTGTATGGGATCGGGGCTGTAGAGGCAAGAGAAAATTCTGGCCCGCTGCCGGCAACCCCCGCGGCACTCCTCCAGGAAGGAACAGCGGCACAGGAGTTCGTGCAGCGTGAAACGCCGCATCTTTCGCCAGGCGGCCGCGAGCCCCCCACTCACCGACCCCGACGGCTGCCGGTCGAAGTGACCGCACTTGCATATCGCTCCGCCCGCCATCACCGCCGCCAGGTGGGCGCCGCAGGCGTATGGGCCGCTGGAGCCGTAGTACCCGCCGCCGAAGGAGAAGTCTATCTTCGCCGCCGCCTCCTCCTGGTCGGGAATGAGTTCCATGTTCTCCAGAAGATTCCCGGACTGGCAGGGGACGTCGATCGACCAGCTCTTCAAGGGGAACTCCTCGAGGACAGTTTTCAGGCGGTCAAACTGGTCGAGGTTTCCGGCATGGACCATGGTGGCCACGGAGAGATCGATGCCCGCCTCCGCCAGGTGTCTCAACCCGCGCAGGGTTTTCTGGTAGCTCCCCTTTCCCCGGAGGAGGTCGTGTGAGTCCTCAAGACCGTCGATGCTCACTTGAGCTTCATGGAACCGGAGTTCCCGGGCCAGCCGGCGGGTGATGAGCGTCCCGTTGGTGAGAAGGACAGAGCGGAAGCGGTAGGCGGGAAGGCGCTCGTTGAGCTCCCGGAACCGGGGGTGACGCAGGGGCTCTCCGCCGGAGACGAGAAACCGGAGGCCATGGAGTCCCTGGAACTCCTCCGCCACCCGGATCATGTCCGCCAGGGAAAGCTCCCGCCCCCGCGGCGCTCCGAGAAAGCAGTGACGGCATTTGAGGTTGCAGCGGTCGGTGATGTGCACCAAAAGGTAGCGGAGAGTCGGAAATGGGGGCCGGGCGGGGAGCTTTAGCGGCGCCGGCCTGTCGGACTCCGTCACCAGGCCTTCCCGGATGCAGAACGAGAGCAGCTCGGATCGGGCCGCGTTTTTTCGGGCCGCGCGGGAAGGGGGGCTCGACGACAGAAACGCCAGGGCTTCGTTGTCCAGCTCGTAGAGCTGGTCGGCCGAGAGATTGTAGAGGTAGGGTTGCTCCAGCTTCTTGAGGGCACAGTGAGGGGCCAAGGTGAAAAAAAGTTTTTTCTTCCCGTCATTCTTTGACGGCATCTATGATGGCCTCCACGGTGAGCACCTTGGTCTTCAACAGGTGGCGCAAAAGAAGGTAGGCCCCGCACTCGAGCTCTTCGTCCCGGCCTTCCTTGTAGAAAGGGCAGTCGCTGCAGATGAGCCGCGTCAGATCCTCGTCGCTCAGTTCCCGGTCCGGTCCGATCGGCAGGAGATGACATTGGGACCGCAGCTTCGGGAAGCTCACTCCGTTCCTCTTCGGCGTCACTGGACCTTTCTCGGATGTTGCGTCCAGGTAATTGTATCAGAACCCCCCGGATGGAGAAAAGCCCCCGGAGACGCGCCGTGGAGGCGGAGCGGAAAAGACTCCCGGCCAGAGCGGGGGGTGATATAATCCGAGGCTCGTGGAGAGAGTATGCTGGCTCTGGAACAGGAAATAATCTGGCTGCTGATTATCGCCGCCGCGGTGGCGATGGGGACCCGCTGGGTGCGCATCCCCTACACCATCGCCCTGGTTATCGCCGGGATAGTGGTCGGTTTCTTCGACGTGCTTCCCGACCTCCACCTGACCCCGGCGGTGGTCTTCCACATCTTTCTGCCGGTCCTCCTCTTCGAGGCCGCCTTTCACCTCCAATATCACGACCTGCGCCGCAACGCCGGGCCGGTGTTGATCCTGGCGGTGCCGGGGCTCCTCCTGGCGTCACTGGTGACCGGGGGCGGCCTCTACCTGATCGCCTCTCCGGCAGGCCTCTCGGAGTTGACGCTTGGGGTGGCGCTTCTCTTCGGGGCGCTCATCAGCGCGACCGATCCAATCTCGGTGATTGCCATCTTCCGGGAGCTCGGGATCAACCGCCGCCTCGCTCACATCGTGGAAGGGGAAAGCCTCTTCAACGACGGGGTAGCGGTCGTCATCTTCAGCATCCTCCTGGAGATGATCTCCGGCGGCCGGATCAGCCTCCAGGCCGGGCTGCAGTCCTTTCTGGTCGTGGTCGCCGGAGGAGCGGCGGTGGGGCTTACCCTCGGCCTGATATTCTCGAGACTGACGGCCATGATCGATGACCACCTGATCGAAATTACGCTCACGACTATCCTGGCCTTCGCGGCCTACCTCACGGCCGAGTCCTTCCACGTCTCGGGGGTGATCTCGGTGGTCACCGCCGGCCTGATGGTCGGCAATTACGGCACCCGCATCGGGATGTCGCCGACGACACGGGTTTCGGTGGGCGACTTCTGGGAGTATGCCGCCTTCGTAGTGAACTCCGTGATCTTTATCCTGATCGGCCTTGAGGTCAAGGCCGGCCACTTCGCGCAGTTCCTCCCCGGGGTGGCCGCAGCCGTCGCCGTCGTCCTCGTGGGGCGGGTGGCGGCGGTGGCGGCCGCGGGGGCCTTGATCAACAGGTTTTTCGAGCCTCTCGGGCCCCGCTGGCAGGGGGTCATGATCTGGGGGGGGCTGCGGGGCTCCCTCTCCATGGCTCTCGCCCTTTCGCTCCCCTCCGACTTTCCCGGCCGCCAGGTCATTCTGACGCTGGTCTTCGGGGTGGTGGCCTTCAGCCTCCTGGTCCAGGGGTTGACGATGAAACCCTTGCTCAAGTGGATGGGGCTCACCGGGGCCGGCCCGGAGCGGCTGGAATTCGAGTCCTGGCGGGGAGCGCTGCTGGCGAAGGCCGGGGCTCTGGAGGAGCTGGGGAGATTGGAGAGACGGGGGTTTGTCACCCATGAGACTGTGGAAATGTTGCGGCCCGAACTGGAGGAGGGAGTGCGCGGGCTCAAAGGCAGGATCTCTGATTCTTTCCGCGGGGATTCTTCCATCCGGGAGGAGGAGGTCGAGCTCGCACGGCGGCATCTGTGGGATGCGGAAAAGCAGGCGGTGAGGGAGGCCTCCCGGGACGGCGTGATCTCGGAGGAGAGCATGCAAGATCTCACCGCCCGGATAGACGAAGAAATCGACGCCCTCTCCCGGAAGGCCGGCGACGGAAAGGACTCCTCCTGACGGGGTGAGATGCCTCTGTTGAGGAAGGTTGCCGGCCGGTTGTGGAACCTTCTTCCTCTCCCTTTCGAGCGGATGGAGGTCGACACCTCCCACGGGGCCGGCGGGAAGTGCGCGGGGGGACCGCCTCCCCTGAACAAGATCTGTGATCGTCGTGACTGGGAGGACCCGGAGTGGCGCCGTGGTTTCGAAGACCTGGGATATGTCTACGATCCGGTCCGGCTGCACCGGAAAGAGTGGGAGTTCACCCAGGGGCTGTACGGCCTGAGGAAGCTGCGACGCCTCTGTCCCGACGCCGTCGCCTTGGGCCTGGGGTGCGGCCATGAGCCGATACTCTACTATTTTGCCAACCGCCTGCGGAAGGTGGTCGCCACCGACCTCTATGAAGGGGATTTCAGCGGGCGCGAGGCCGATCCCTACGTCCTGGCCGCTCCCGAGCACTTCGCCCCTTTTGCCTATCGCCGCGAGCGGCTCGAGGTCCGCCGTATGGACGCCACCGAGATCGTGTTCCCCGACCGGTCATTCGACATCGTCTTTTCCTTTTCTTCCCTGGAGCTCTTCGGTTCCCGGAAGAAGCAGGCCCGGGCCCTCTCCGAGATCCGGCGGGTGCTCCGGCCGGGGGGGATAGCGCTCATCACCACCGAGATCATCCTCAACTCCTTCGGGTATCACGGGGAGTATTTTCGCCGGAAGGAACTCCTCGAGGGTCTCATCCCGGCCAGCGGTCTCTCGCTGGCCGGCGGCGACTTCTGCTTTTTCACCAGCCGGGAGACCTTCGACGGCCTGGTTCAGGTCCCCCGTGAGATAGACCGTTTGCCTCACCTTGTCCTCCGCCGCTGGAAGACCTATTTCACCTCCTGCGCCCTCTTCCTGGAAAGGCCTGTCCCTCCCGGGATGCCCGAGGAGGGGCGTTCGCCGAGGGGAGAAGAGGTGGCGGTGCGCCTCCCCCCCCTTCTCCAGGCCCGCCTGGAGATCCTCAGGGCGCCGAAGACCAGTGCCCCGGACCGGCCTTTCACCATCACCTGCCGGGTCGCAAACAGCGGGCACTCTCCGTGGGCCCGCGTCTCACCCGGCGAGGTGGGAATGGTCCGGCTGGGAGCTCATCTCAGAGACACCGAGGGGAGGATGCTGATCCGGGACTACGGGAGGGCCGATTTGTCCCGTGACATGGCGCCGGGAGACGAAGACGATCTGACTATCATTCTCCGGGCCCCGCCCGGTCCCGGCCGGTACGCGGTGGACCTGGACCTGGTGCGGGAGGGCATCACCTGGTTCTCCCCGGGCGGGACACAGCCCCCGGCTTCCTGCGAGTTGATCGTGGCGGAGGAAATCCAGAGCTGACCGGGGACCCTCCGATGCTACCGTGACTGCAGGATCTGATAGGAGCGGTATTTTACCCCTTTCTGGATGGCGGATCTTTCCGGGGCGCTCAACGGCTCTGCGATGGCGGACCCGTAGGCATCGTTTTCTTCGAGCTCATCCCGGACCGCCTCGCTCTGGACCGGGGCGGCCTCGAGGCGCTCCCGGCTGTCCAGCAAAACCTTCTTCGCCCCATCCAGGTCCCCCCGGTCCACGAGGCTGGCCGCCTTCCGGCGCGCGGAGTTGGCCTCGAAAACCGCCGAGCGTTCCGACACCTCCCGGTTGAGATTCCCGGAAACGGTCGCCAGATCGTTTACGAAGTGGAGCTGCAGCTCCTGGGAGGAGGTGGCCTCCCTTTTCTCCCCGGCCGGCCGGTACTTCATCCGGACCTCTCCGACCCGGTGGGTTCCGGCGGACATCTGCGGTGCGGTTACGCGGGCCATGAGCCGGCGCCGCTCACCGGCCGCGAGGCTGCCGAGGTGCACGTGGTAGCGGTCCCCTTCCCGGCGAAACTCGTAGCCCAGGATGTCGGAGACCACGATCTGCCCCCGGACCACGATCGTGATCACCACGTCCACGGCCGCCACCCGCTGCAGCAGGGAGAACTCCCGGGCCAGCATCTCCGGGATGCGGTAGGCCTGGTCGATATAGTAATACGTCCCCCGCCCGCTCTCGGACATGGATGCCAGCAGGTCCTCATTGAAATCCTGCCCCACGCCGAAGGTGGTGAGCGATATCCCCCCGCCCGCCTCACCGGTCGCGATTCGGGAGAGTTCACGGGGCGAGGTGATGCCGCGGTTGGCCAGCCCGTCGGAGAGGAGCAGGACCCTGTTGATCCCCTCCGGGAGGTAGTACCGGCGACCCTGGCGGTAGCCTTCCAGCAGGCCGGCCCCGAGGTTGGTACTCCCTCCGGGGGAGAGGCGGTCGATGATGGCCTTGGCCCGGGTTCGGTCTTCCAGCGCTTCCGAGGGGAGCAGCACCCGGGCGAGATCGTCATAGGCCACGAGGGCGAAGCGGTCACCGTAACGGAGCCGGTCGATCATCGCCCGGGCGGCATCCTTGACAAAACCGATCTTGTTGGCGGCGGCCATGGAGCCGGAGGTGTCCAGAACCAGGGCGATGTTCAGGGGGGGGCGGGGATAATCCTCGGGTCGGACTACCCCCCCGGGGACGACTACCTCAATCTCCAGGTAGCGCTCCCCGGCCCCTTGACTGTAGATATAGGCGTTATCGAAATTTGCCCGCAAGTGGACCGGGGCGGCGCTTCGGGCCGGAGTCCCCGGGGCGAGCGCAAAGAATAACACTCCCGTTACAATACCGCCGGCTATTCTGTTCGATGAAATTTTCAGCATTTCCTTTCCCCCTTTCCTTCCGTGTCCCGGTTTTCAGTACAAGAGACAACGGGCGGCGGGGAATGTTCCAGTAATTTGAGGGTTGACGAAGGGCGGGAAGTATTTTATCTATATAAAACTCTTTGGGACGGCGCTATCGTCTAGGGGTCAGGACGGGTGGTTCTCAGCCATCAAACCGGGGTTCGAATCCCCGTAGCGCTACCAGAAAAAAGGGTGAGAGATGGCCTGGCGCTGAAGGTGACCGCGTCGGCAACGGTCTGGCAAAGGGCCGGAAGAGCGGGCAGGGAAAGATTGGACCCTGAACTCAAAATCCGAAAGGAGGAGGAACATGAAGGTGAGAATCGAGAAAGAGCAGTGTTCCGGTGATGAGCTCTGTGTGGATGTGTGCCCGGAGCTTTTCGAGATGCAGGAAGAGGTGGCGGTAGTGAAAATGGAGGACGTGCCCGAAGAGCTTCAGGGAAAGTGCCGGGAGGCCGTCGAGGCCTGCCCTACGGAAGCGATTATTATCGAAGAATAGCCACCGGGGGAGGTGCTATTTTTTCTTTTCCCTTGAGGGGGGTCGGGCCAGGGCCTGGATTTTTCTGATCAGCGCCGTGGTGGAGACCTCGGGAATCAGGGGAATGGAGAGCACCAGCCCCCCACTTTTTTCCACGACCTCCCGCCCCACGATCTGCGCCACCGGCCAGTCGCCGCCCTTGACCAGGATGTCGGGGGCCACCTTCCGGATGAGCCGCAAGGGGGTCTCCTCGCCGAAGAGGCTGACATAATCCACGCATTCGAGGGCGGCCAGGATGGTCATCCTTTCCCTCTCCGGGCTCAGGGGCCGGCCCGGACCCTTGAGGCGGAGAACGGAGGCGTCGGTGTTCACGGCCACTGCGAGGGCCTCCCCCAGACGGCGCGCCGCCTGGAGATACCGCACATGACCGATGTGGAGGAGATCGAAGCAGCCGTTGGTGAAGACCACCCTTCGACCCCGGGACTGCAGCCGCCGCACCTCACCGGCCAGGGCGGTCTGGCTCAGGATCTTAGAGGGCCGGAATCTGCCGCCCTTCGGCCTCTGCGTCATAACTATTTCTTCGCCAGCTCCTCCCGGACCGCGGCAAAGAGGAGCGGCAGGAGGATTTCGTGGTGGCCGATGATCTGATACCCCCGCCCCCCGGAGGTGGTGGGGCGGCGCACCACATTCTGGAGGGGGCGGTAGTGGGGAAAGAAGTCCAGGTTCGCGGTGACAAAGCGCCGGGGCGTTCCCTTGGTCCGGTTCCGGGCCAGGGCCAGAGCCTTGAGGAAGACCTCCGGGAGGATAACCGCCGACCCGACATTGAGGTAAACCCCCCGTTCCAGCCGGGCGACGTGCGCGGCCAGGATGCGAAAGTCGGTGTGACTCGTCTCCCCCAGCGCGGAGCCTGATGTCGAGGGATGCATGTGGCTGATGTCGGTCCCGATGGCGACGTGAACGGTGACCGAAACGTCGTGGCAGATCCCGGCTGAAAGAACGCTCAAGTCGGCGTGAGGGAGCTTCTCCTCCAGGACCCTCCGCCCCAGGCTCTCACCCAGACCCCGGCCGTGCTGCTGACCCTCGACTGCGGCGGCGTTGGTAAAATCGGCGGTCTCGCGGGCCATGCCGAAGCTCCCCTCCTCCAGGGCCGGACCGACGTCCTCTGAGGTGTATCCGACAGCGGCGAGTTCGAAGTCATGGATCGCCCCGGCTCCATTCAACGCGACCGCGGTGATGACGCCGGAGCGCATCATCTCCACCACCCAGGGGGAGAGGCCGCATTTGATGACGTGTGCCCCGAGACCGACGATGACTTCCCGGCCACGGCGGTGCGCGGCCGCCACGGCCGCCGCCAGATCCTTGATGTCCCGTCCGGCCAGTATCGCGGGCAGGGCGTCGAACCACTCCTGGAAAGAGACGCCGGCCGGAACAGTTCTCCCCAGTTCCTGGCGCTGGACCCGGCTCTTTCGCCGCCGGAGTGAGCTGCTGCGAACCGGGCCCAGGTCGAAGGGACGGCGATCCGCAGGCATCAGTCCGGTTTGGCCTGGTCTTCGAGAAAGGCCTGTTCCACCAGCTCGCAGAGGATGTGGCCGGCAAGGAGGTGCATTTCCTGGATCCGCGGGGTACTGGCGGAGGCCACCAATATGCAGTAGTCGGCCTCCCGGATGAGCGACCCGCCGTCCCCACCGGCCATGGCGATGGTGGAGAGACCCTCATGGCGGGCGGTGCGGATGCCCTCGATTACGTTCGGCGAAGTGCCGCTCGT
>JAUVQV010000100.1 GCA_030597995.1 Candidatus Rokuibacteriota bacterium | reverse complement strand
CTTCTCCACCGCCTTGTCCTGGCAGAACATCCAGCAGTTGTCGCAGTCCATGCACAGTCCGCAGGAGAGACAGCGCTTCGACTCTGAGAGCGCCTGGGGCTCCTGCAGCCCGGACTCCACTTCGCGGTAGTCTCTCAGACGCTCCTCCACCGGGAGGCTCTGCTGCTCATGACGCGGCTTTCTGGCGTTCAGTTGAAGCCCGGTGAACTCGGTGTGGCGGACTACCGGCAGGGGGGGCTCGGAGGACGGTTCGGTGCCCCGGAGGCGATGATCGATCGCTTCCGCGGCGGCCCTCCCCAGCCCGATCGCCTGGCTTGCGATTCCGAGCCCGACGGTGACATCCCCACCGGCCCAGACACCCTCGACTCCGGTCTCGTGCCGCTCATCGACATGAATCCATCCCCGGTCGGAGCGCAGATCCTCGAGGCCGGAAAATTCCGGAACCTGGCTGACTCCGGCGATGACGGCCGTCGCCTGCACCTCAAATTCCGATCCCTCTATCGGCACCGGCCGCCGCCGGCCGCTCTCATCCGGCTCGCCGAGCTCCATGCGACGGCATTGAAGGGCGGTGGTCCGATCGCCGTCCTGGAGAACCTTGACGGGGGCTGCCAGAAACTCGAAGGAGACGCCCTCCTCCTCCGCCGCGTCTATTTCGGGTGCAATCGCGGGCATTTCATTCCTGGTCCGGCGGTAAAGGATTGTGACCTCGCTCCCCAGGCGGCGGGCGACGCGGGCGGCGTCGATGGCGGTGTCTCCGCCACCAATCACCACCACGCGATCTCCGAGGACTACCTTCTTGCCGGCATTCACCCGATGGAGAAATTCGGCTCCGGTAAGGCAGTTCGCCGCCTCCCCTCCCGGAATGCCCAGCGCCACTCCCTGATGCGCCCCGATGCCCACGAAGACCGCCCGGTACTCCCTCCGCAGCTCTTCCAGAGTAATCTCCCGGCCGATACGAACCCCGGTGCGCAGCTCCACGCCGAGATCGAGAATGGCGCTGATCTCGGCGTCCAGGACACCTTCCGGGAGACGGTAGTCCGGTATCCCGTACCGCAGCATCCCTCCGGGCTTGTCGAAGGCCTCGAAGACCGTCACCGGGTACCCCCGGCGCGCGAGCTGGTAGGCGCAGGAGAGGCCGGCCGGCCCCGCGCCGACGACGGCGATCTTCTCGGAACGGGTCTCCTCACTCAGCCTGCGCAGCTGCAGCCTGTGCTCGATGCCGTAGTCGCCGACAAACCGCTCCATGCTGTGTATCCCGACCGCGGTGTCCAGGTGCCGCCTGTTGCATTCCTCCTCGCAGGGGTGGGGGCAGACCCGGCCCATGACCGCGGGAAAGGGATTCCGGCCGGTGATGAGATGCCAGGCCTCCTCGAAGGCCTCGGGGTAGCTCCGGTCGTAGCTCTCGGACTGGGCGATTTGTGTCAGGTAGCCCCGAATGTCCTCGGCACTGGGGCAGGCGAAAGTGCAAGGGGGCATCTTGGGAGCGTAGCGCGGCCGGAGCGTCGAAGTCTCGACGGCCTTCGCCCCGAACGACATTCTCCCCTGGCCGAGCTTCCTCTTTCTCTTCACCAACTTCAGCATGGTGCTCTCTCCTTCCAGTACCTGCGGCTCTTATCTGTCCGGCATCCTACGGTAAGCCGTTATTTTGCGGAGCCCTCCTGGTGAGGAAGTTCCACTGAAACGCCGCCGAAGTACCCGTAGATCAGCCGTCCGGAGTCCATGAGGTCCTTGAGGGCGGCCTTGCAATCCTGTTTGCTCACCCGGTCCTCCCCAAATTGCTTCATCATGCCCTTTTGGAGATCCCGGGGCTTGTACCGCACCTTGCCGGCATCGGCCTCGACCATCTTGAACATCGCCTCGGCGAGTTCTTCCATCGGTACCTTCTCACTCATTCCCCTCACCTCCCTGACACGAGGATTTTTTCCGCCCGGGCTGCGTTGCGCCCTCGTTCGCTTGTGCGGCGTACAGTAGTACGCCTCCGCGCTCACTCCGACGACGCCTTGCCAGGACCGAAAATCTCTCTCGTGACTATTTGGTTGAACAAAATATAATCTTTCATCGCTATATTGGGGTTTAAAATCTGACATGGGTCGTTGTCCGGAGCGTCTTCTGCGCCAGCCGGTAGTCGTCGATGTGATACTTGGTGAACTCCAATCCCGTCAACTCGAAGAACCGCGGCCAGCCGATACGGTTCGCCCACTCTCCCAGCCGCTCATACTTTTGGGCGTGTTCGGCATAGACCCCGACGATGTTCTTCACCGCATCGACCACCTCCGGCCAGCGGGGAGTGTTGTTCGGCAGCCAGGGTATGGCCAGCTTGGAAAACATCGGTGCGCTCCTGGCGTTCGAGACTTTCCCGCCGACCCAGATCGCCACCCCGTCATTGAAGGAGTCGGCCAGAGGGAGGGCAGGGCAGGTGGTGTAACAGTTCCCGCAGTACATGCAGCGGTCTTCGTCTATCTTGACCGAGGGTTTTCCGTCAACTACGGTTGGCCGGATGGCGGCGGTGGGGCAGGAGGATACCGTCGTCGGCAACTCGCAGAGATCGGTCAGGCGATCGTGCTGGACCTTCGGCGGGCGCCGGTGTACTCCCAGGAGCGCGATGTCGGAGCAGTGCACCGCTCCACACATGTTCAGGCAGCAGGCCACCGCCACCCGGAGTTTGGCCGGCAGAGTCTCATGGATGAAGTGCTCGAAGAGCTCATCCATCACGGCCTTGACCAGGCCCGAGGCGTCCGTGGCCGGGGTGTGGCAGTGGACCCAGCCCTGGGTGTGGACGATGTTGGAAATCGAGTTGTTCAAACCGCCCACCGGAAGGCCGATCGCCTTCAGTCCCTCGATCAGAGGGTCGATGTTCTCTTGCCGGGCGGTGAGGAACTCCACGTTGTGGCGGCTGGTGAAGCGGAGATACCCCTCACAGTATTTGTCTGCCAGGTCGCAGATCTCCCGGATGAAACCGACGTCAACCAATCGGGGTGAAGCTGCCCGGACGGTAAAGATCTTGTCGCCGCTCTCGGAGACATGGACCAGCACCCCCGGCTTCAGGGTTTCGTGGTAGAGCCACTTCCCGTAATTCTTCCTGATGACGGGATGAAGAAATTGTTCGTAATGAGGCGGACCGATGTCGGTCTCTCTCACTTTGGCCTCGGCTCCCATCTTTTTATACCTCCTCGTCTTTGTTCGTTCTCGATTGCGCGTTTTCTCCTCCGCCCGCCTGGGCGCCGGTTTCGCTCTGCTCTCCCTCCTCCACAAAGTATTCCTCGTAGAAGATGTAGGGATTCTCCCGCGGGTGGAGGACCATGCGGGGGTCCGGCTTCAGCCCGATGGCCTCCATGAAATTCCCGACGCCGACACGCAGCATGAACTCCCCGATCCTCTCCCGGTTGTTGCCGTTTTCGCCCCAGACGTCCCAGAGCTTCTCTATGAACTCCTTGACCTCGGTGAAGGGCGGCTCCATTTTCATGAAGGGGATCACCATCGAGGCGAGCTGGGCCCCCTCCAGGATCGGGGCCTTCCCGCCGACCAGGAGGCTGGCTCCCCGGTCCGTCCCGGGCCGGAGGGCCTTGGGAAGGACATTGATGCAGTGCATGCAGCGGTTACACTCATGGTTGTTGATCTTCAGAGCGGCGCCATCCCACTTCATGCATTTCGTCGGGCAGTTTTCAATGACGTCGGCCTGTATCTCCACACCGGCATCGGCGTACTCCTTCATGGCCTCCTGGTCGATCCGGATGTCGTCCCTCCAGGTGCCGATGATCGCGAGGTCGGATCTCGCGATGGAGGCCACGCAATCGTTCGGGCAGCCGGACATCTTGATCTTGAACTTGTAGGGGAACGCCGGCCGATGGAGCTCGTCCTGATAGGAAGTGGTGAGGTCGTGGCAGAGCGCCATGGTGTCGTAGCAGGAGAACTCGCAGCGGGCCATGCCGTTACAGCAGCTCGGCGTCCGCATGTCGGAAGAGGAGCCCCCGAGGTCCCAGCCCGCCTCGGAGTAGTCCGTGAAGGTGTCCTCCAGCTCTTCGGTGGTGGTGCCGAGAAGGACAAAGTCTCCGGTGGAGCCATGGACATTGAGGAGACCGGAACCGCGCTTCTCCCAGATGTCGCAAATCTGCCTCAGGGCCTTGGTGGAGTAGAACCATCCTGCCGGCTGGTTGAGCCGGATGGTGTGGAACGCGGCGACGGCGGGGAATTGATCGCTCAGGTTGGAATAACGGCCGATGATGCCGGCCCCGTATCCCTTCACCCCGACCAGGCCGCCGTGCTTCCAGTGGGTTACCTTGTCGCGATACGAGGCTTCGAGCTGGCCGAGAAGGTCCTGTGCCATCGGTTTCGTTTCGGCCATCCTCTTCAAGTATTTGACGAAGCTGGGCCATGGCCCCTTCTCCAGTTCGTCCAACAAGGGGGTCTTGTGTTTAGCGGCCTTCGACATAACATTCATCTCCTTTCTCGGTTCTCCGGCGCCCCGGCTCGTCAGCCATTTCTCCCGTCGCCGGGGCGGTGTGCCAGATGCTCAGCTCTTGGGCGTTCGTAAATTAGACGCACCCCGTTGGCTTCGCCAGGCCCGCAATCTTACAGGCCTGTTTGGCCGGTCCCGACGGAAAAAGGGAATAGAGGTATTTGGTGTTTCCCTTCTCCGGACCCATAGCCTTTCCGATGGCCTTTGTCAGAATCCTGATCATCGGAGCGATCTTGTATTCGTTATAGTAGCTACGCAGGAAATTGATGACCTCCCAGTGGGCATCCGTCAGCTCAACCTCCTCGAGATTGGCAATGTGGTTGGCGACCTCCTGACTCCAATCCTCGAGGTTCTGTATGTATCCGTCCTCATCCACATCAATCTGCTTTCCAGCGACTTCCATCTGCGGCATCTTTACTCCTCCTTTATTGGATTTGCCCGAACCTGCCGTTATGACATTTCTCCTTCCTCCACTCCCATGTTCGCCGTTTCTTTCTTATCCCTCACTTTCTTTCAGGATCCCCGGCTTTGCTTCGCTCTCTTTTACCTCCTCTTCCCGCACCGAAACAGCTATCTTGTAGAGAAGGGTAAGTATCAGAAACCCGATGGCCCATATACCCGCGGAGATAAGCGTCTCCGGCACCGTCGGCCAGTATTCCGTCACCTTGCCGAGGGGGGAGGGGCTAAAACCGCCCCCGATGATTCCCAGCCCCTTGTCGATCCACGT
>JAUVQV010000081.1 GCA_030597995.1 Candidatus Rokuibacteriota bacterium | reverse complement strand
CTCCTGGAAAAGCAATATCGGCCAACTCAGCCATATAGAGCGCTTGGCTAAATACAACTGTACCGCCTTGCCATGGCAATTACCCCTGGAAATTATTTATCTACCCCTGGAAAATAATCCATCCCCTGGAGCTGGGGCCATTGATTATGTATACGGTGCCCGTGGAATTTATTTTGTAAGATTTTCAATTTGGAAATATTTCGATTGGGGGATAGAGTCTTCTCGTCTGATAGCCGATGCAACGAGCGGGGGAACTTTTCGATGGGTAAGATATTCAAATATTCGTGAACTGGGCGATGACGTGCAGTCTATCCAAAATAATTATCGTGAAACATTGTTGATAATGCTCCACGGAGTTCCTCTTCCACAGCAATCTTCACTTCTCGGCAGGCGATATTCAGCCGAGAGTTCTGTGATACTTTTCTTTCGCGCCATGAGAACGCATGTTCTAATTGCTAGGGAGCGTTTTCGAGAGTCCGGAATTTTGCTATATATTAATACATTACTAATAGATAGTGTTCGATTCTCCGTGTTTTGTGGAAAACAAATGTACTTTCACGGTTGTCTATGGGTTCCATAATGCCTCAGAACGAAAAGAGGCCCTGGCATGAATCGCGACCGAACACCTCCCGTATTGCCCCTCCTTTTCCCGCCGCGTTGATTTTTCTGCTCTCTGCCTCCGCTCTTAGTTTGGAGATCACTCTGTCAAGGCTGATCTCCATCTCCCTCTGGCCCCATTTGGCTTTCATGGTCATCAGCCTGGCACTTCTGGGATATGGTGCCAGCGGCACTTTCGCCTCTTTCTTCCTCGCGCGCGGCCGCTCGAAGGCACTTTTTAGCCCCGGGTGGGCGGCACTCGGCTTTTCTTTGAGCGTAGTATTCACGTTGACCATGATCCGTCTTTTTCCTGTTGATCTCGGCCGTCTTCTCTATGATCCACGTAGCTATCTTTATCTGGTTCTCGAATATCTTCTTTTGGCCCTGCCCTTTTTCTTCGCCGGGTTACTCCTTTCAGTCACCTATCGGGAACACCACCGGAAAGCGGGGCGCATTTACTTCTGGGACCTGACCGGCGCGGGATTGGGCGTCTTTCTGCCGGTGCTGATTTTCCCGGCCGCCGGAGACCGCTGGGCCCTTTTCATTCCAGTTTTCGTTACGGCCGGAGCCGCCGCTCTATATTTTATGCATCGTCGGCGGGAGTGTGGAGTCGCCGTTGGGGTGCTCTTTTTTCATATCCTGCTTTTCGTATTTATTCCCGAACTCTGGTCCATCCCCATTTCTCCCTACAAGAGTCTTCCGGCTTCCCTCCGATATCAGGATTCCAAAACCCTCGGTACTTTCTGGAGCTTTTCTGGACGGGCAGACCTGTTGGAGACCCCGGCCGCGCGCACCGCGCCGGGCTTGAGCCTCTCATTCGAAGGGCTCCTCCCCGACCAGCTGGGCATGACCCTGGATGCCGATGATCTGCGACCTGTTATTTCCACGCCTCGCAAACCAGAGGATCTCCGCTTTACAGATTTCCTCCCCACTGCCCTGCCATACCATCTCGGAGAAATCCGGAAAGTCCTGGTCATCAATCCGCGCGGCAACATCGAGCTGCTCTCCCCCATTTACCACGGAGCGGAAGAAGTCCTCGGTCTGGATTCCCAGAAGATCACTCTCGATATACTGCGTCTGGCGACGAAGGATCTGCCGCTGCCTGGCAAGGCGGGAAAAATCACCCTTGTCGACCGTGATCCTCGCAACTTTCTCTCCACGGACCCGGGAACGTTCGATTTGATCAATCTCGAATACCTCGGTGCGATGGGGGCCTCTTCAACAGGAATTTTCGGGCTCTCAGAAAATTACCATCTCACCTTGGAAGCCCTTCACCAGTACCTGGACCACCTCACTCCGGACGGATTCCTTATGATCTCTTTCTATCTCCTGCCGCCGCCCAGATTTGAGTTCCGGGCCTGGACCAGCCTGATCGAAGCTATCCGCTCACACTCCGTTTCCCACCCCGCAGAATCACTCGCCATGATCAGGAGCTGGGGGACAATTACCCTCCTGGCGAAAAAAGGGGCTTTCAGTCAAAAAGACCTTTCCCGCACCCTGGCTTTCTGCCGCGAGCGGGGCTTCGACGTCGACTATTTCGCGAACCTCCCGGAAAATCTGGTCAATCGCTTCAATCGCTGGCCGGAGCCGACCCACCATCTCTTTGCCACCGCAAGTCTCTCCGGGGAGTTCCAGCCCGCGGCGGACAGCCCCCTGGATCTCTCTCCCACTACCGACGACCGGCCTCTTTTCAACTTCTTTTTTCGCCTCCGGGATTTTCCCAAAACCTACCGCCTCTTCGCCGGCCGCTGGCTCCCGCTTCTGGAGGGAGGGTTCATCTCCTGGGCGGTCCTGGTACAGGCTATGGTTCTTGGAGTTCTGATCGTGGTCCTCCCTCTCGTTTTTTCCGCTCTCGGCCGCAGGGCACAAGGCCTCACCCTGCGGGAGGGCACCCTCTTTTTCGGGACCGGTCTGGCTTTTCTTTTGATCGAAGTCGGCCTCATTCACAAATTCACCCTCTTTCTCGACCATCCCTCTCAATCCTTCGCAGTGGTGCTTTTTTTCCTGCTCGCTTCAATCGGCCTGGGGAGTTACCTCTCCAGCCGCCGGCGCGATCAGGGCCGAACCGGACTCCTGCACGCCCGACTCGGGATGGCGGCGACGGCCGCTATGGCGGCATTGCTTCCCTTGTTCAGTGACTTCTACGGTGCCCACTTTTCCACTTTCCCGCTCCCTGTTCGCTACCTCCTGCTCGGGGGCCTTCTTTGCCCCATCGGCCTGTTCATGGGCCTCCCCTTGCCCGGCCTTCTGCGCCATCTCGGGAGCCGCGCCGCGGCCCCGGTCCCTCTGGCGTTCGGGGTGAACGCCTGGGCCTCCGTAATCGGGGCGGCCCTGGCAGTTATCATCGCTCAGTCCTGGGGATTCCGGATGGTGGTGTGGACCGGAGGAGGGTGCTATCTGGCGGCCCTTCTTGTTTCGGTGGGCTGGACCACCAAACGTTGATTGCATCCGCCGCACTTGAAACTCCCGCCGCCATCAGCTATATTTCTTCTGGCAAGAGAAAATGTAATGCATAGCCTTTTCAGGAGGAAACACCGTGGTTGACATCCCTGAAACACAAAAGACCAGGTGCTTTCCAAGGATGTCTGCCGAATATCTTCTTTCCTATCGACTGGTCAACGCTGAAAAGGATAATTACCACCTTACCAAAACCAAGAACATCAGCTTAGGAGGGCTTATGTTCGAATCTGAACAACTGCTGCCGACAGGAATATTCTACCATTTCAGCCTGATCGTGGCAGATACACAGATCATGTCAGAAGGGCGGGTGGCCTGGACCAACCAGCTTTCCCCGTCCCTCTTCCATATCGGGGTGCAGTTCACCACCATCAGCGATTCCAACCGCGATTTCCTCACAACTCATCTGATCGATGAGCACTATGTCTGAGGAGATTATACAGGGCGACATAACTTCGCATACCTTTGTTGCTTCCTCGTCTCGTCGTTGCGGCATACACCAGTACGCCTCACTCCTCGGCTTCGTCGCGCCGCGGTCTGCTTTGTTCTGCCGCCCTGTATGTTTTCAGTTTCAGGCCCGGGAACGCCCTCTGCTCCGTCCGTACCACTCCACCTGACGAAAAATTCCCCGCAGGGCCCGCACATCACACTCCTCCAGTCCGACCCGCCCGAAGAGCCTCCGGAAGGTGCGCATCATCCGCTCCGGGTTGTCGGGCTGGAGATAGCCAATCTCGAGCAGGACCCTCTCCATGTGCAGGTAGAGTTCCTCCACCCGCTCAAAAGGAGCAAGTTCAGGTGTCGGCGGAGAGATACCCGACCTCTTCTTTATTCCCTCGGCGAGATACAACTCGTACGCCAGAAGCAGAACGGACTGACTCAGGTTGAGGGAAGAGTGTTCCGGGTCGGAGGGGATGGTCACCAAACGGTGGCAGAGTTTCAGCTCCCGGTTGGTGAGCCCATGGTTCTCCCGCCCAAACATGACAGCGGCCCGGTTGCGTGAGCCAAGACCGGCTATCTCGGCCGCCAGAAACCGGGGTGAAACCCGGCTTTTCCGATCTGCGCCCCCGCGTCGGCTGGTACCGGCGACGAAACTGAACCCTTCCAGCGCCCGCGGGAGGTCATCGAAAACCGCGGCTTCTTCGAGAACCCTCCGGCCTCCGAGGGCCATCTTGAAGGCCTCGGGCACCAGGTGTTCCACCGGGCGAACCAGGACCATGCGCGTGAGGCCCATGTTGGCCATCGCCCGGGCCGTCGCCCCTATGTTCCCGGGCTCACGCGGCTCCACCAGCACTATAACGGCACGGGAGGCGATGGTTTACCCCTTGATTACACCCAGAGGCCGCAGTCGAACCACCTTTCTGGCCAATCCGGCTCCCTGCACTACATCCACCACTTCCGTCACGTTTTTATAGGCCTCGGGCATCTCCTCACCCAGGGTATCGCGACCGGTGGATTGGACTACTACTCCCTGGTCTTCCAGCTCCCGTTGAATCGACCGTCCTTTTGCCGCCCGCATGGCCGCCCTCCGCGAGAGGGCCCTCCCCGCTCCATGGCAGGTGCTCCCGAAGGTCTCTTCCATCGCCTCCCTCGTTCCCGCTAAAAGATATGAACAGGTTCCCATATCTCCCGGAATCACTACCGGCTGGCCGATTTCGCGGTACGAGGCGGCGACCTCCGGGTGGCCCGGGGGGAAGGCCCGCGTGGCGCCCTTCCGGTGCACCGCCAGCTCCATTTCTTTTCCTTCCACCCGGTGTTTTTCTATCTTCACGATGTTGTGGGCGACGTCATACACCAGAGTCATTCCCAGCTTCGCGGGAGAGATATCGAGAACGCTTTCCAGAACCTCTTTCGCCCACCACATCAGGCACTGCCGGTTCGCCCAGGCATAGTTCGCGGCACAGCGCATGGCCGCCAGGTAGCGCTCTCCCTCCTCCGACCGGATGGGGGCGCACGCCAGCTGGCGATCCGGAAGCTCGATCTTGTACTTTCGAACCGCCTTCTCCATCAGGGGCAGATAATCGGTGCATATCTGGTGTCCCAGGCCGCGCGACCCGGAGTGAACCATGATCGTCACCGTGCCCAGTCCCACGCCGAAGACCTCGGCCGCCCTCGAGTCGTATACCTCGTCCACGTACTGTATTTCGAGGAAGTGATTTCCGCTCCCCAGGGTACCCTGTTGCTCCCGCCCCCGCTGAAACGCCTTGGAACTGACGGCGGCGGGATCCGCCCCCTCGAGACAGCCTCCGGCCTCGATTCTCTCCAGATCTTCATGACTTCCGTAGCCGTGGTCCACCGCCCACCCCGCCCCTTTGACCATTACTTTTTTCTCGTCGGCGGGGCTGAGTTTTATGGGGCCCCGCGATCCCACCCCGCTCGGAACCCGTGAAAACAAGGCGGCGACCAGTCCTTTCATTCTTTCACGCCCCGCGAGATCTTCCCTGGTGAGTGCGGTCCTTGCCAGACGAACCCCGCAGTTTATGTCGAAGCCCACGCCTCCGGGAGAGACCACCCCGTCGGAGACTCGAGTGG
>JAUVQV010000179.1 GCA_030597995.1 Candidatus Rokuibacteriota bacterium | reverse complement strand
GGCCTGGGGCCCGAACTGGTGGTGGGATCCGAAAATCAGCGCCTCGATCATGATGTGGTTCCTCTACTCGGCCTTCCTCCACCTCCGGCTCTATACCCACCGCCGCCGGATCTGGTTTCTCTCCGCCGCGCTCGGCATCCTCTGTTATCTTTCGCTGGTCTTCACCTACTTCATGGCCTGGTTCTTCCCCGGGGAGCACACCTTTTAACAGGCTTGCAAGTATGCACTCACTTACAGGAGGCGAAAATACGAAATCCTAAACAATATCAAAATTCAAATTTCAAAACCTTACGAATGTAACAACATGTTTTGAATATTGGGATTTAGGATTTTGAGCTTGTTTCGAGTTTAGATATTCGGATTTAGCGTTTATCGAGGAGAGTTGAATCTTATGCAAAGTAAGCGCAGGCCGTTGGGTTGGGACTTGATCCTCACTCTTTTCACGGCCTTTACCCTGATGGCCTTTGGCATTCTCTGCCTCTTCGGGATGTTCTACTACAAGTGGCAGTCCACCGGTCCGGCGTGGTCGGTCCTCACCTATCAGCAGATGATGAACCGCCTGGCGGCGCCTCTCGTCATCCTGCTCATTGTTTGGCTGGTGCTCTGTATCCCGAAGAGGATTTTTCCCCGGCGGGCCCTGATCGGATACTCGGCCGGCGTTCTGGGCCTGGCGACTGTGGTGTTCTTCCTCACCGGGCTTCGGGGCGCCCTCAGCCTCATCCTGGTTCTCTCGTCGGCGCTGCAGGCGGTGATCCTGGTGCCGGTCGTGGACGGGGCGCGCCTGCGGTTCACCAGGCGGGGCCTGGCGGTCCGGATCGGATCCTGCCTCCTCCACCTCGGATTCGTCCTCTTCATCCTCGACCTGGTCGCCCTCCGGGGCTCCTCCTGGCACCTTCCCCTCTACTGGGTCTCGATCACGCTTCTCACCGGCGGCTGTCTCCTGACGTTTTATTTCCCGCGCCTGAAATGAGGGGGCCGCGGTTTACTCGCTACTGGAGAAACCGAAGAAAAGATAGTCGCCGGCAGAACGGGAGCCGGTGTTATCCGAATCGGTTAAAAGACCGATCCCTTTTATTTTGGGCACCTTTTCCTTTCCGAAAAGGCGCTTGAAGTCCTCATACACATTGACCTCCTCCTCCAGCCACTGCCCGAGCTTCTCCTCCCCTGACCGCAGGACAACCATCTTGGCTTTTTTCGAGTACGGGGACCGGGTGAAGGTTCCCTCGGCGAGAGTGGTGCTCCAGACATACTTTATGGATCGGGGGGGGATGCTCCATCCCTTGAAGATCACATAAACTCCTAAGGCGCTATCGTTGGTTTTCTTGCGCCGCTCGTCCCCCCCCGACGGCAGGCTCACTGCTCTCCACGAAAACCGGAAAAAGGGGAATCGGCTCGGGTCAACCGAGATCTCGTGACCGATAGTGAAAGAGTCGGCCTCGGACACGGCCTGCAGGAAGACGCCGGCATCATCTCTCCGCACTTTGTAGACGGCGCGCCCCTCTTCTTCCTTGGCTTGCCATCCGGAGGGAAATTTCTCCAGGTCTTTCTCATGGAACTGCACCCGAACAGACTGGGCGGAAGTAAGGAAGGCATACACCGAGAAAAGGGAAAGAACGAAAACCCCTGCCACCCGGCGGCGCCAGCGACCCGAAAGCCGACCTTCCGGTGGCGCGCCCGGATTTTCTTTTCCGATGCGACCGGAAATCTTCTCCATCCCTCCCTCAGAATATACATTGCCGCCACCCTTGTAAACAAGCAGTCCGCGCTCTTGACACCCGCTGTAAAATAAAAAATAATCCCCGCACGTGGGAAGGCTGAAACTGAGAGGCAGGGCGTTGCTCGCGGCAGCGGTTTTTTCCGCAGTGTGTACTTTTGTTCCGGTACGCGCAGCGGCAAGAACGACCGTGACCGTTCAGTTCGTCTATGGGAGCTTCGTCCTCGGCGGTGTCGGCCTGTTTATTTACTTTTCCCAATCCTACGAAATCGGAATGCGGCCCCTTGAAATCGCCCCGGTGCTTCTGACCATCGAGGGCGACACCATCAACTGGGGATTCCCCCTCCCGGAAATCCGGACAGGCCCGTCCGCAGCGGATCACGGCGGAGACCAGATCTCCTACTCTCTGCCTCTTCTTCGCTGGCAATTCTGAAGCTCGCGTCCACCGCAGGCTGGTCAAGGCATTGATAATAAAAGAAGAAACCGGCGGGAGATACGGGTACCGGGTGCTGTCCGGCATGTTTTTCGCCATATTCGTGCTCTGTGCGGTCACGGTCGCGCTGCTGGCATGGAAAGGAGGAGACCGGGACGGGAACCTCGCGCCCCCGGCGGCCGCAAGACCGGAGTATCCTCTGGCCGTCGGACTGGCCGCTTTCCTCTCGTGGCAGCTGTTGCGGACGGCGCGAAGCCGGGAGAGAAGAAAATGGGCCTCACTCGCCGCCAGCCTCCTCCTCCTGACCCTGAGTTCGGGTCTCTCTTTCGTTCTCGGTGAGGCGGTTCTCAGAACATACCTGCGCCGCACCCAGGGCTTTAATTCGCTGAGCGCTCTCGAGCGTTACGACAGGAAGGGGTATTCCCGGCCGCTTACCACGCACGCCCTGGCTCTTCTGGTGCGCTTGAGCCCGGACAAAAAACTGGTGTTCGAGCTGCGTCCCAATTTGAAAAAACGGTTTGGCGGCAAAGCACTCCGGACGAACAGCGGCGGAATGCGCGACAGCCTCGAGTACTCCGTGGAGAAGGCTCCCTCCACCGTTCGCATTCTGGGCATCGGTGATTCGGGCATGTTCGGATGGAATGTCGAGCAGGACAACACCTATCTGGATGTTCTGGAACAATCTCTGGCCCGTCGTGCCGGAACTTACGAAGTACTGAATTTTGCCGTGCCCGGCTACAACACTCACCAGGAGGTTGAGACCCTGCGCGCCAAGGGGCTCAAGTTTTCTCCGGACATCGTCATCGTCGGGTGGAACGAGACTGATTTCGACATCCCGTTTTTCCTTTACCGGCCGCGGGACTACGGCAACTGGAAAGTTTCCTATCTCTACACCTTTCTGTTCAGCCGGGAGAGGTATTTTGAGATAACGATGCCGAAGGTCCTCAAGGGCCACGAGATAGATTCCGGGCTCGTCGATCCCGAGGTGGTCGAGAGCAGCGGCGTCGAAGGGGTCCGGCGGGCGCTGCTGAGACTCCGGGCCCTGAGTGAGGAATACGGCTTTAACACACTTTTATTCGGGCCGATGAACAAGCGCATCAGGAATCTTTGCGCCGCCGTCGGCCTCGAATACTACGACACGAATCAGGAAATCCCCAAGGGAGCCTACCCGAGAGAGTACGGCCTCCGGTCCATGCATCCCAGGACCGCCGGGCACAGGGTTCTGGCGAAGCACCTCGAAGACTACTTGGAGCGCAAAGGGTGGCTGCGGAATGAACCACTCCGGTGAGCGACCGCGCCGAGGGCTCTCTCGATCTCTTCCGGCACCTCGGGCCTCCCCCTCTCGTTCAGCATGGTGGCGGTGATCCTGGCCTC
>JAUVQV010000099.1 GCA_030597995.1 Candidatus Rokuibacteriota bacterium | reverse complement strand
GGGATCTTTTGATAAAGAGCGACAACACCTTCGGTACCGCCGAGGAGGACGCCCGCCGCAGGGACTTCACCATCAACGGTCTTTTTTACAACATTTCCGATTTTTCCGTTATCGACTACGTCGGCGGCCTGAAGGACCTCGAAGCCCGGGTCATCGAGACCATCGGCGACCCCAACATCCGCTTTCTCGAGGATCCCATCCGGATTCTAAGGGCGGTTCGGTTCGCTTCCCGCTTGGAGTTCACCATTGATCCAACTGTGCGGAAGGCTATCGAGCGCCACCGAAAAGAGATCTGGAAGGGAGCGGTTCCCCGAATCCTCGACGAGCTGCTGCGCCTTCTCCGCGAGGGAGCGGCCTCACGTTCATTCAAGCTCCTCCAGGAGCTCGGAATGCTCGAAATCCTCCTCCCCCGCCTGGCTGCGGATTTCACTCGGGCGGAGCTGCAGGGGCAGATCCTGAAGAACCTCGAGACACTGGACCGCAAAGCGAAGCCCAGGGAAGGGTTTTCACCCGCACTCCTCGTCTCCGTCCTCTATTTCTCGTCTTTTTCGTCCGTACTGCGGGAGAAATCCGGTGAGGCCGACCATAACCTGACGGCCGGCAGGCTTCTGGAGTCCGACCTGGCGCGGTTGTTGAAATTCCCCAAGCTTCAGCTGGAGCGGGCGAGGCAATTTCTGGCAGCCCAGCACCGCCTGGCCGGCATCGGGAAAAAACGGGTCCGTCCGAGCCAGCTGCTCCAAAAAGCCTATTTCGCCGAGGCCCTCACACTCTTCGAGATCACCCAGCCCCCCTCGGGACCAAACCGGGCGATCGCCCGGCGCTGGCGAAGGCTCCAGCAGACGCCCGCACCGGTGACGGACAAACGACGCCGGCGCCGCAGATCACCACGAGGCCAGGCTTCACCGGCGCGAAAACCCTCGCCCGAATCCCTTGCGTCCGAAGGGCCGACTGAGCATCCTACCTCCGCGCACAAGGACCTCTGAACCCGGCTGTGCCCGACAGTGAAAATATTAATGTAGCCCGAAAATTCATGATGCGTCTCTAACACATTTAATCATGGCAGTTATCACAATCTCTCGCCTCTTCGGGATCGGGGGTCGCCAATTCGGACAGACCCTGGCCGGGGCTCTGGGTTATGAATATTTCGACAAAGAGCTTCTGACCCTGATCTCGAACAAGCTGGGGGCCACTGAGGAAACCGTCGATCTATATGAGGGAATGAAGTATGGCACCTCCAAGGCACTCCTCGAGCTCCTCACGAAAAAATACCCTGGAACAAAAAAAGACTACCTGGATTCCCCGTCATATATCGATGCCGTCCGTTCCGTCATCCTGGAATTGGCGGACCGGGACCGGGTGGTAATCGTGGGGCGCGGGGGGCAGTGCATCCTCAAGGACCATCCCGAGGCCTTCCATCTCCGGCTCATCGCTCAGCCCGAAGATCTCTGCCGGGCGCTCGTTGAAAAAGGCCGCTTCCGGGAATGCCGCGATAAGGAGCTCCTAAAAAAAATCGGACATTACAGCGAGGTGAGAAGGAAGTTCATCAGGCAACACTTCGATCAGGACTGGGAGGATCCTCTGAACTACCACCTGGTAATCAACCTCAGCCGTATCTCCTGCCCGGAAGCAGTGGACCTGGCTGCCTCCCTGATCACACGGAAGGGATCGGGAGAAGCACCGGAAAAAAGCTGCTAATACCCACTTCTTGTCATTTATATGGGAAATATTTTGTTTTCTATCCCATTTATTGCTAAAAAAATGGGTTTTCTGCTTTCTCTCTCCCCACCGTTGTCTCAGGACCGTGACCCGGATAAATTACGGTATTCTCGGGCAGCGATGCGATATGCCGCTGTATAGAAGCCAACAACACTTTTTCTGAACCTCCCGGCAGGTCGGTCCTTCCTACTGAGCCGTGAAATACCAGGTCCCCGCAAAAAACCACGCCGTCTCCCAGCAGCGAGATCCCCCCCGGACTGTGACCCGGGGTAGAAACCACCCTGAGAACCACCTCACCGGCTTTTACCACATTTCCTTCCACTAAAAATCCATCCGCGGGGGGTGAGTTCTCGGCCCGGATGAGAAAGAGATCGGCCTGATAGGCTGCCATCTCGAGCATCGGGGAATCGGAGGCGTGGATCAGAATGGGGGCTCCGGTCGCCTCCTTGAGGACCCGGTTGCCGCTGATATGATCGAAGTGCCCGTGAGTATTTAGGATCGCCACCACGCGCATCCCCCGCTCCGAGAGAAAGGCCAGAAGCTTCTCCTCCTCCCCGGCCGGGTCAATCACCAGAGCCTCGCCCGCTTTCTCGTCTCCGACAAGGTAGGTGTTCGTCTCCAGGGGACCGGTGACAAAAGTTTCAATAATCATTGCCTTACCACTTTCGGTGCCGGGTTTTTCCCTGTTTGGGAAGAGATATCAGGGTATTCGTCCTCACCCGCGGCTGTCAAGCACAAAGGTGGCCGGCCCATCGTTCTCGAGGGAAACGAGCATTCTGGCTCCGAACATACCGGCCTGCACCACCGCCCCGGAAGAGCGGGAAATTTCGCTGATAAACTCCCGGTACCACCCCTCCCCTTCCTCCGGGGGAGCGGCCGCGGCAAAACCGGGCCTTCTCCCCTGGCGGCAGTCCGCCAGGAGAGTGAATTGCGAGATCACCAGGATCTCCCCGCCGACCTCATTCAACGTCAGGTTCATCTTCCCCCGGGCGTCATCGAAGACCCTCATCTGCGGGATTTTCCGTGCCAGGTAGGTGATGTCCTCCGACCGGTCCCCGGCGGCTACTCCCAAAAAAATCAACAGGCCGTGGCCGATCCGGGACACTTCCAGCCCCTCCACTGAGACGGCCGCCTTCCGCACCCTCTGGATAACCGCCTTCATCTTTTCGTCCTCAGCCTGCTCTTTTTCCCGGGAATCCGGGACGCCGGGCAGCCTGATTCACCTCCACCCTCCAGGCTCAGCAGCCTGGTCTTGACTGCGATCCCGCTGGAAAACCCGCCGATATTCCTCGCCCCTACCACCCGGTGACAGGGAACAATCACCGGAACCGGATTTTTCGCCATGGCCCGGCCCGCCGCCCGGGCCCCGCCCGGGCACCCTGCCCTTTGCGCCAGCTCCCGGTAGGTCAGTCTCCGGCCGTACGGTATGCCTTGGGCCGCTTTCCACGCCCTCCCGGTAAAGTCCCCCGGCGGTGACAGATCGAGCGGGAGATCGAGGTCCGGTCTTTTCCCCGCAAAGTACATTCTCAATTGGCTTCGCAGGTGGGGCCAGGGGCGGCTCCGGTCCACGCCGCGAAAGGTTCTCTCGAGGGCGAGCTTCGCCGCCCGCCGGTTCGGGAGGGGGAGAATCACCCCCCTGAGTCCCCGGCCGCTATAGACCGTCCCCACCCAACCCCAGGCGGTGGGGAAAAGATCGCGGTACAGTACGACATGCTTCGCGCTCATCTCTTACCCTTCTTTTTCAGCACTTCACGAAGAAAGAAGTACTCTTCCGAACACAGGAGCCGAGTCAGGAAGAGGTAGCAGCCCCCTCCGATAATCACTACCCCGGCAACGACACCCAGACGGACGGCCAGGCCGGAATCCGATACGGGAGGAAGGACTGCCATGGTAGCGCGGCAGGCCGCTCCCATCACCGCGGCCGCCAGTGACATTTTCACCACCCCGCGGATGATCCGCTGCCAGCCGAGCGGCCCGAGGCGGCGGGTCAGGAGGTGCGCCAGAAGAATGAACTGGAAGGCCCCGGAGAGAGACGTGGCCAGGGCCAGACCGCTGTGCGACAGCACGGTCATCAGGTAGAGATTCAATAAAATATTCATCACCACCGCGGTGGCGGCGGTATAAAACGGGGTTCGGGTGTCCTTGATGCTGTAAAAGGCCGGAACGAGGATCCGGATGCCGGCGGCGGCCCACATGCCGAGCGCATAAAAGACGATAGCCTGAGCGGTGGCCGCGGTGTCGAACCCCGCAAACTGGCCGCGTTGAAAAAGAAGAGAGGTGATCGGCAGGCTCAAGACCGCGAGACCCACGGTCGCCGGCAGAGTCAAAAAAAACACCACCCGCAATCCGAACGAAACCGAGTCTTTCAAGGCTCCCATATCCTGCCGCGCCGCCTGCGAGGAGAGAGTGGGCAGAATCGCCGTCCCCACCGCCATGCCCACCAGGCCCAGGGGAAACTGCGTCAGGCGGCTGGCATAGAAAAGCCAGGAGACGCTCCCCTCCGGAAGCAGGGTCGCCAGTATGGTGTCCACGACCTGGTTGACGTCGTTGACCGCCAGGCCGGCTATGGTGGGAAGCATCAGCCGCGCCACCCGCCGCACTCCCTCGTCCCGGTAATCGAATCCCGGGCGCCACGAATATCCGACCTGCCGCAGAGGGAGAAATTGGGCCGCCAGCTGGAGGGATCCCCCCAGCAACACCCCCCAGGCCATGCCGACCACCGGCCGCTCGAAATACGGTGACAGGACCACCGCCCCGGCGATCATGCCCAGATTTAAAAGGGCCGGGGCCATTGCCGGGACAAAGAAACGGCGGTGGGAATTGAGGATGGCCATCGCCAGGGCATAGAGCACCACCAGAAAGAGATAGGGAAACATCAGGCGGGTCAGATCCACCGTCAGGTGGCCCTTGGGAGTGCCCAGTCCGAAGCCGGGCGCCAGGGCGCGAATAATGAGCGGTGCGGCAAAAATACCCGCAATGGCCAGAACCAGCGACAGGGCCCCCATCAGGCCGGTCAGGTCCGCAGCCAGCTTCCAGGAGGCCGATTCCGACTTTTCCTCCCGGTACTCGGCGAAGACCGGGATGAAAGCCGAACTCATCGGCCCCTCACCGAGCAGACGACGTATGAGATTGGGGACCCGGAAGGCCACGAAAAAGGCGTCGGTCATCATTCCGGCGCCGAACACATGCGCGATGACCACGTCGCGCACCATACCCATGACCCGGCTGAGAAGAGTCCCGAAGCTCACCGCTCCCGCCGCCCGGGCCACTTCCCGGCGTTCTCCTTCGTGATTCCTTCCCGCCTCCCGGGTTTTCTCCTTGACAGCCATCGCGTGATATGCTATTTGATTGCTTCTGTTTTTACTTTGTTTGGTGGTTCAGGAGAAGAGATATGGCGCACACAAAATCGACCCTCAAAAGGATACGACAGAGCCGAAAGCGGCACCTCCGCAACCAGGCCGTCCAGACCCGCCTCCGGGG
>JAUVQV010000231.1 GCA_030597995.1 Candidatus Rokuibacteriota bacterium | reverse complement strand
TGCATTTTCAGGGTTACGATTCCTGCCGGCTCGTGGGTGAGGTGTACCAGAGGCTCGGATCCGGAGGGACCGGCCGGTCCCTTCACCACCAGCCCCGGTCCCATGTGGCTGGAGTCGTCTGTCAGCCAGCCCTCCGGGGGAAGCAGGGAAAAGAAGCCTTCCGGGTCCCGGTAGGGGGTGGGCTCGGCGGCGAGCCACCCCAGCATGGGAAGGAGAAACACGAAACCCAGGGCGATTCCGATCGCAATTTTCTTTATGGCCCGCGTAAACATTCTCATACCGGCACCCTTCAGTTTCGGCTCATCAGTTCCGTGAATTCCCGGAAGAGGTAGCGGGCGTCGTGCGGCCCGGGTGAGGCCTCGGGATGGTACTGGACCGAGAAGGCCGCCAGTTTTTTGTGGCGCAGGCCCTCGAGTGTCCGGTCGTAGAGATTGAGGTGTGTCCCTTCCACCTCGGCCGGGTCCAGCGAATCCAGGTCCACGCAGAATCCGTGATTCTGGACGGTGATGTCGATCTTGCCGGTGCGCCGGTCCTGCACCGGGTGGTTCGCGCCGCGGTGCCCGAATTTGAGCTTGAAGGTCTTTCCTCCCAGGGCGAGGCCGAGCATCTGGTGTCCGAGGCAGATCCCGAAGAGCGGCCGCCGGCCGAGCAGCTCGCGGACGGTGTCGATGACGTAGGGCACCGCGGCCGGGTCGCCGGGCCCGTTCGAGAGAAATATTCCGTCGGGCTGCGCGGACAGGATCTCGTGTACGGTGGCCGAGGCCGGGAAGACGGTGAGGTCGCAGCCGACATCGGCCAGGCACCGGAGAATGTTCGTTTTCACGCCGTAGTCCAGGACCGCGACCCGAAATTTTTTTTCCCCGGGGAGTTCCGGTCGGTAGGGACGGTCGCAGGTCACCTCCCGCACCAGGTCCCGCCCGACGATAGAGGGTGATTCGAGGGCCTTGCGGGTGAGGGAGGCCCGGTCCGGATCGAGGGTCGAGAGGATGCCGCGCATGGCGCCGCGGCTGCGGATGTGACGCGTGAGGGCGCGGGTGTCGATGCCGCTGATGCCGATCACCCCGTGGCGGCTGAGGAAGGAGTCCAGGCTCTCGGCGGCCCGCCAATTGGAGTAGGTGGGGGACAACTCCCGGACGGCGAAGCCGGACGCCTGGGGCCGGACCGATTCCATGTCCCGGGCGTTGACGCCGTAGTTCCCGATCAGGGGATAGGTCATGGTCACGATCTGTCCGCAGTAGGAGGGATCGGTGAGAATCTCCTGATAGCCGGACATCGAGGTGTTGAAGACCACCTCCCCGGTCCGCTCCCCGGCCGCCCCGAAGGCCTGTCCGGAAAACGCGGTCCCGTCCTCGAGAACGAGGAAGGCCTGGAGGTGTCGAGGATGCCGGTTCACCATGTTCGTGCGTACACTATAATGTAAAAGTTCCGGCGTGACAATGTCATTACGTCAGATCCCTCGACTCGTCGCTCACGCTCCTCTCTCGGGATGACATGCATCAGGTGTCATTCCGAGTGCAGTCGAGGAATCCCGGGCCTTGCATTTTCCCTCACTCGCTCAGTTTGGTGATGAGACCGCTCTTCCTGGCCCTGATGATCGCGCGTTCGAAGAGGTAAAGTCCCAGGGCCAGGTAAAGAAAATCCAGGGTGAAGCCCCGGAGGAGGGAATGCGAGAACGTGGGTTCGAACCCATAGAAGGTGCGCAAGTACTCCAGGAAGTGGGTCAGGGGAATGAGCCCGGCGACCGCCCGCACCGGGCCGGGAAGTACCGACACCGGGTAATAGATCCCGCATAGGAGCATGAGGACGCCGACCGCGGTCCAGGCCGCCACCTCGGCCCGCTGCCCAAAGGTGAGGTAGAGGATGCAGACGGCGGCCCCTATGACCGCGGCGTTGATGAACAGTCCCGTGAGGAAGAGGGTGAGAGCCCAAAGTCCCGGGGAGAAGAAATCGAAGGCAAAAAAGTAATGGGAAAGCAGAGCCAGCAGGAGGAAGGCCGCACTCCCCCGAATGATTCCCATGATCCATGCTCCCAGGACGATGTGGTATCCCCGCACCGGGGAGACAAAGGTGTGCTTGATCGCCTTGCTCCAGGTGTCGAAGAGGAGGATGTATGAGACGTCCATCTGGGTGACTTGGAGGATGCTGAAGGCGATGGCCCCGACCAGGATGAACGAGGTCGTGTCGGCGTCGAGGTTCAAAAAGGACGACATGAACCCCACGGAGAGCAGTCCTACCAGGGGCCAGAAGAGAAGCTCGGAAAAGGTGAAGACGCTCCGGAGGTAGAAAGTCCAGTTCCGGAATGTGAAAGCGAGGAACTTACGGCTTGGTGAAGGCGATGAAGACATCTTCCAAGTCCACCTCTGATACCTTCACATGGCAGATTTTCGCCGTCCGCCGCACCGCGGCCAGGAGCTCGTCCAGCCGCTCCTCCGGCTCTGCCAGGCACACCCGCACCGTGTTGCCGGAGAACTCCGCGCCCTTTATCCCGCTGATATTTTGGATGACCCCGGCGTCCACGGTGCCGCGGTAAAGAATCTCGACGCTTCGGGTCACCTTGATCATGGCCTTGAGCTCCGCAGGGGTGCCCTCGGCGAGGACTTCCCCCTTTTTCAGAAAGGCGTTCCGGTCGCAGAGCTCCTCCGCCTCTCGCATGTAGTGGGTAGTCAGGACGATGGTTGTGCCCCTTTCCCGGTGGATCGTGTGTATCAGCTTTCTGACCCGGATCGAGACCTCGGGATCCAGGCCCACCGTGGGCTCGTCGAGAAAAAGGATCTCGGGCTCGTTCACCAGAGACTTGGCCAAAG
>JAUVQV010000137.1 GCA_030597995.1 Candidatus Rokuibacteriota bacterium | reverse complement strand
TCACTCTCCCGTGTGTCTCCAGACCACCAGACGCCCTTTCTCGCCGAGGAGAAAGCTGGACGGCCGGTTGACCGTCACCAGGACCTCGGGCCGGCCGTCCCCGTCGGTGTCTCCCTCCGCGATGTCGGAGATGTAGCCCTCGAAGGCGCGGCTCCTCGACGCCTCGACGAATCCTCCCCCCTCCCACTTCAAGGAGACTATTTCCCCCTTGCCGTAGGCGCGCCACCGGGACAGGGTAAATCCCAAATCGGCGAAATTCCGCGGGATCATAACACGCACCGGGTCACCCCCACTAGGTCCTCCTTCGATCAGCACCCTGCCTTGGAAGGCCTTTCGAAAATCCTTCACCCTGGCGTCATAGTCGGTCTCATCGAGATCCTTGGAGCCATCATCACTCAGGGCGAAAGAGCCGAAGAGATCCGCGGCCGTGATTTTGACGGGATAGCCGCCGTAGTGCTCCGAGCCCTGCCATATCGGCTGTCCCTCCTCAGAGTAGACCCGCAGGAGGCCGCCCTCGCTCAGGGAGAGGATCTGCATCTTACCGTCGCCCGCGAGGTCGGCGAGGCCCAGCCCGAAGAGGTTCACCCCGCGGGGAAGAACCCCACGCCCCGCCGGCCGACAGCTCCCCTCATCACAGGTGTATTCCTCCACCCTCCCGGAAAAGACTTCTCTCACTCCCCGCCGCTGGCCGAAGAGGACCGTACCCCCGCCGGGACGCCGGAGAACCCTCAGAAACACTCCTTCGACTTCTGCCCGGTTTTCCCTCCCGTTCTTCTCCCACGACCAGACCGTGGTCTTCAGGCGCCCATGCCGGACGGCGGTGGTGAAGATCTCTATCCGGCCGTCGGCGTCGACATCCCCGGCCTCGAGGTAAAGAACCTGCCAGAAGAGGGGGCCCCGCTCCTCCCACTTCCAGATCAGGCCTCCATCCTCCCAACGGTAAATAGTGAGGCGACGGCCGTCGCTGATCAGGATTTCCAGCCGGCCGTCGCCGTCGAGGTCTTCTGCGATCATCGACCGGACGGCCGTGGGAAGCTCTTTATTCAGGTATTCCGCCGCCGGCCCGGTCTCCGGGGTAGGGGGCGGGATCCGGGCCTCCACCGCACCCGGCCCGGCAGACCAGGGCCGTGCGAACTCCCCGAGGGTGAATCCCGTCCGGAGAGAAAGGACCTCCAGGAGGAGTTCGGTCACATCCTCCCGGCGCTGCGGCCGGACGATGAGGAGGAGCTCCGCCGGGACCTCTTCCCCGAGGCGGCGGAGGGATCCGGTGTCGGTCAAGACCTCGTCGAGAGTCCGCCCCACCGCCTGGAGGGAAGGCCGCCATTCCGGCTCCTCCAATATTTGGAACCTCTTTGAAACTTCACCCATCTCAGCGAGGGCCTGCGACAGCCGCCAGGTGTCGATCCCGGGCGCGCCGCCCGAGAGGAGCAGCAGCGCCCGCAGGCGGCGGGCGGTTATCCTCACCCGGTCTCCCGACCTGACCTGCGCCGCCCCCTCGGCCATCATGCCCCGGGAGTACTTTTCGCGCACCTCCCGCAGGGCCAGGTAGCCCAGGTTCTCTTCAAACTGGCCCAGGACTTCACCGGTGGCGGGATGCACAATATCGGCGCCGGGCCGGTACACGAGAAGCTCCACCCCCTGGCGCACGAGGTCCTTCTCCCCGAGGTCGGTGAAGACCTCCTCGCCCTTCACCGACACCACAAAACCCTCCACCGGGGGAAAGAAGGCCACCAGCTCCTGACCCAGGGCGAGCGAAACCTTCCGGTAGGGGTCTTCAACCGACCTTCCCGGAGCCGCCCAGACCAGTGACGCCGCGAGCATCAGGGGCAGCCCTTTACTGACTAATGTGTTTCCCATTCCTCCCATCCCTCCACACCGGAAAAAGGTGTTGCGGCAACCTGAAGAGCATAAAATACCAGCTTTTGATATTCAATGATCAAATTGCGCACCAGACGGCGCCGGTGCCACCACGTCCCCGGCTGAAACTCCCCATAACGGCTGGGGATTACGGCGACCTTGATTTCCGCCGTCCCCAGAACCTTTCGGAAGACCCACCGGGGGCACAATGAGCCATCCCCACTTTCTGCGGATTCGAACGCTCACCCGCCCGCCACCTCAAAGGACGCGGTCGCCCGCTGTGACAGAGCAGGCCTCAGCGGCGCGCACGGCGTGACGACGCCCTCGGAGCCTCGCCCGCCTTCCGGATCGCACCATCGAGGCCGTATTGCCTGATCTTCTTGCAGAGGGTATTGCGATTAATGCCGAGGAACTTTGCGGCTTCAATCTGGACGTGGTCGGTCTTTTCGAGAGCCGCACTGATCATTATCTTTTCCACCTCTCGGATCAAACGTTCGAAGACATCGCTTCTCCTCTTCCAGTTATCCGTCTTCTCTATCATCTTGATCCAGGAGGTGATGTGCTGGGTTAAAATCAGTCCCAGCGGTACCGGTTGCTTTTTATGACCCGGCTCCCGGTTTTGCCGCCCTCTGCAAGACCTCACTATATTTGCCGGGATATCCTGAAGAAGGATTTCCGGGCCGCGGCACCCATTGCCCATCTCCCGGAGACAATTCCCCAGTTCCCGAAGATTGCCCGGCCAGTGGTATCGGGTGAGCACGTCTAGCGCCTCCGCGGAAAACGACAGCGGCCGCCCCCGCCGCTCCGGGCTCTGGAAAAAGAGGAGTTCTATCAAGCCCGGGATGTCATCTTCCCTCTCCCGGAGCGACGGCACGCGGATAACTGCCGCGCTCAGGCCGTAGTGGAGGTCGGGGTGAAAATTCCCTTTTCGTACCTCTAACTCCAAGTCATTCGTGGTGGCGGCGATAATGCGGGTGTCCACTTCAACCGTCTCTTTCCCCCCCGCTCTCTCAAATTTTCCGAATTCCAGCACCCGCAACAACCGCGCCTGTGCGGCGGGAGAGATGTCCCCGACCTCTTCGAGAAATAATGTCCCGCCGTCAGCCAACTCCAGGCGCCCCCGGCGGCGGTCGCGGTCGCCGGCAAAGCCCTCCCCCTCGCCCCCGAAAAGTTCCTCGTCGACAAATCTCGCCGGCGTGCCGCTGCGTGGCACCTTGATGAAGGACTTTCCCGCCCGGGGGCCGTGGAGATGAATCGTCCTGGCTATCAGCTCCTTGCCGGTACCCTTTTCGCCGTGTATCAGGACTACGGCACTGCTTTTAGCCAAATCTCCAACGGTCTTTCGAATCCATCGCATCCGGAAACTCTCTCCGGCAAGTTCCGGCGGCCGGCGACCGTCAGGATGTTCCGCGAAGAGAGGGAGGTCTGCGATGGGAATCATGGGCCGTTCCCGGCCGGGAGTGATGCTTAAATGTGAGAAAGGCACTTTGTCCACCGCGAACCCGAATATGCAGTCAGTAGTACTGCGCGTTTTACGATAAAAGCAGCCTTACATTTATTGGAAAGACACTCCCCTTGTCAAGAAAAAACCTGAAGGTGTCAGGTCTTGACATGTGACACAACACCATCATCTCACACGCGGCAGTTTCATCCTCCGGCGACGGCGGAGTTGATCGTCTCCGCTTTTCCAAAGATCCCTTCGTAACGAACACCATGCTCACAGCCCATTGAGGAAAGTGCCCGTTCGCGCAAGTACACTGCGATAGTATTACCCGCCGTCCATGGTCCGGAATAAGGGAAACGGGGGGAGAGCGATTCAGCTTGTGTCACATGTCAAGACCTGACACCTTTTTTTATGACACCTTTTTTTAGGTAGATGGCGAGGATGGAGAGGGCGGCGGGTGTGACGCCGGAGATGCGGGAGGCCTGCCCCAGTGAGGAAGGGCGGACGGCGGTCAGCTTCTGCCGCACTTCGTGAGACAGTCCCGGGATCAAGCGGTAATCCAGATCCGCCGGGATCTTATTCCCTTCCGCCTCCCGAAACTTTTCCACCGCCTCCTGCTGCCTTTTGATGTATCCGTCGTATTTGGCCTGGACCTCCACCTGAAAGATCACATCGGAGGTCGGCTCCTCTGCCCGGCCGTTGTGAAGCGAGACCACTTCCCGCCAGGACAACTCCGGTCTCTTGAGGAGGGAAAAAAGTGTCGACGGCTCCTGCAGGGGTGAAGTCCCGAGGGCGCGGAGGCGCCGGTTCACCCCCTCTCCGGGGACGACTTTTGTGAGGTGCAATCTCTGGATCTCGGCCTCAACCGCCTCCCGGCGCAGGAGGAACTCTCGATGCTCCTTCGAGGGCACCAGGCCGAGAGCGTGTCCGATCTCCCGCAACCTCAGATCTGCATTGTCCTCCCGCAAGAGGAGACGCCACTCCGCGCGGGAGGTAAACATGCG
>JAUVQV010000172.1 GCA_030597995.1 Candidatus Rokuibacteriota bacterium | reverse complement strand
GCGATGAGCGAGGTCAACCGGTACCCGATAACCATTACCCTGATCCAGCAGACCGGCCGCCAGACCGAAGAACAGGAACTCTACCAGGGGCAGCTCACCGAGGGATTCTACCTTTTACGCGTACCCCTGGAGAGATTTCCCACGACCAGCGGCGAAGTCGCCGCCAAGGTGATAATTAAGGTCCGGATATTCAATCGCACCGCAGGCGGGACGCAGAGTTTCTACTCCTACCGACGCTGGGAGGGTACCTACCGGGTCGGCCTCCGCTGAGGCAGTTCTTCAGCGGGAAACCCCGCGCAGTATTTCTGGTGCCGAAGGGGGGACTTGAACCCCCACGGGTCTCCCCACCACCCCCTCAAGATGGCGTGTCTGCCAGTTCCACCACTTCGGCACTTGGAATACGGAAAACCGTTTTTATGCTAGCGTTGAGGGGTAAGATTGTCAACTTGTCACCCGGTGGGCGATAATGAATAATGAAGGCCCGGCACCGTTCTACCGTTCTAATCATCGCAGTGAGTCCTAACACGGTGCACAAAAACAAGGCAGTTTTTCTGGTCAATAGAATAGACAATGCGATCCCGATAAGCCAGGCGTACGGAATAGAATCCCCGCAGGTCACCGACCAGTTTCTTACCGCCCTGGGGGTCCGGGACAATCTGGTTCATGATGATTTCCTTAAGCCTTTTTTTTAAGCGTGGCGAAAGTCTCTTGAAATCTTTATGTGCCTCTTTTGTAAAACGCACCTCGTAAGGTGTCACGTTTTACTCCCGAACAGATCCTCGAAAGAGTAAGTCTCCCCTTTCTCCACCTGACTGACCGATTTTTTGATACTTTTACGGAACCCAGGGATTGAAAGAAGCTCCAGAGTCTCGATCAGGCTGTCGTAATCTTCCTCGGAAAGGAGGACGACCGATCCCTGCCGGTGGCTGATCCTGTAGACCTTGTGCCCGTTGGCGGCACCTTTGACTAACTCGAAAAACTCTCGTCGCGCATCAGAGGCCGTTTTCGTCGGCATTTCTTATCACCTCCCCTACGTACCAATTTACGTACATATGTTAGCGCCCGTCTAAGGACATGTCAACAAACCATTGATTTTCCTGGTGCACCTGGCAGGATTCGAACCTCACAACCCGGACCAGTAAATTACCCCGCTCTGAAGAGCGGGGCTTTCAACCCCAAGGGCGCCAAATCTCCCCCGGCCCCTCTTTGCTAAAGAGGGGAACCACAAACTTCTCCTCTTTGTGAAAGCGGGAAACCAAAGACTTCTCCTCTTTGCTAAAGCGGGGAACCAAAGACTTCCTCCCTTTGTGAAAGAGGGGAACCAAAAACTTCCCCCCTTTGTGAAAGAGGGGAGCCAAAGACTTCCCCCTTTGTGAAAGGGGGATGGAGGGGGATTTGAGCCCAGGATATAATAAGGATAACGCTTCCTCCCCGCCATGAATGGCGGGGTATCCACGTTATGATTTCCATGAATAATTAAGGCCCGGCACCCAGGGCATCGAAGAGTTTCATCAGCTGCTCCTGTATTCCGAGGTCCTCTGACCACTTTTCGAGGTAGGCGCGGTCCAGGGCCTCACCCTGCACCTTGGCCACGTTGAGGGCGTCGGAAAACTGTCTCTCGGAGTTGCCCATCCTCGACCATTCCAGCTTGGCCAGGATGATGTCTTCGGCGCTGGCGAACCACCGCGCGGAACCGTGCAGGGTCAACTTCCGGCGCCGGGAAAACTCCTCCCGGCTGAAGGGCCTCCCCTTGCGGACTATCAGGTCCACCTTGAAGCCCGTCTCCAGATGGATGATGTTGAACATCAGCTCGTCTCGCAGCGCGTCATTGGCGGCCTCTCTGCTGAAATAGAAGCTCCCGCCAAGCGTATCCAGGAAATTGTTCAACGGCTTCTTTTCAGCTGCGATGACTATGTCGGCATCCTGGGTGGCCCGGGGGAGGCCGTGCACATTGGCGGCAAAAGACCCGGTGATCATATAGGCGATTCCGGAGTCGTCCAGCATGGAGAGGACGAGGTGCAGGACTTCTTCGGGGATCATGGAAGGATGTCGCAAGCGAGGGGGTAGGCGGCGCTGAAAAGGTCTATGGGAAGAATCAGGCGGATGACGGCCAGCCTCAGCTGTTGCTCGTCATACTCGGGATGCCGCTGTCTCACGCCCTCCCGCAGCAGATTGCGGCAGGTTCGGGAGATCTCAAAGCCACGCTGGAGGCGTTTCTCCGGCCCCATGCGCCGGAAGATGTCCAGCTGGACCTCCTCGGCCTCGTGGTTCGTGTCTCTCGCTCTCACCGCATCAACCGTGGGTTACCGCCAGATTCCACAAATTTTCCACCATACACTTCCGAAAACATGATCCTTCTACCGCCAAGACCGAATGTTGTCAAGCAGGGAAAAAATCAGAAAAACAAGAAGGAACGCCGAGTGAAAACAGACCGTCGTTTCCGCGGGGAGGCCCTGGGCGCACCACACCCCTTGGGGCCTCTCACACACACGGTTCGATTGAATCCGAATGAATAATTAAGGCCCGGCACCATTTTCCCGGCCTATTATGATCTTGACTGGCTTTGATAATGGGTTTAAAAGCTCTTGTGAACATGAATTTCCACGATGAATTTTTCGAGTAACCATATAACCATAAGTGAGGCTCCCATGCAGGATGCGGTCAAGGAATATTACGGCAAGGTTCTGAAGGACAGCCGGGACCTGAAAACCAATGCGTGCTGTACCGATACGGCGCTGCCGAAACACATCAACCAGGCCCTTTCCAACGTACACGAAGAGGTCTTGTCCCGGTTTTACGGGTGCGGGCTGATCGTGCCGCCGGCGCTGGAAGGCATGAGGGTGCTGGACCTGGGCAGCGGTTCGGGCCGCGATTGCTACGTGCTTTCCCAGCTGGCGGGTGAACGAGGCCTGGTCGTGGGCGTGGACATGACGGACAATCAGCTGGAGGTAGCCGCACGCCACAAGGAATTTCATCGCCGCAAGTTCGGCTACGCCAAAAGCAATGTCGAGTTCGTGAAGGGATACATCGAGCGGCTGGAGGAAACGGGCCTGGAAAAGGATTCCTACGATCTCATCGTCTCGAACTGTGTGATCAATCTCTCGCCGGACAAGCCGGCCGTGTTTCGTAACGCCTTCCGGCTGCTTAAGCCCGGCGGAGAAATGTATTTCTCCGATGTGTATTCGGACCGCCGCGTGCCGGTACATCTTGCCACTGATCCTGAGCTGTACGGTGAATGTCTCAGCGGTGCGCTGTACTGGAACGACTTCGTGCATATGGCAAGGAGAGCCGGGTTCAGCGATCCCCGCTTAGTGGAAAGCCGGCCGATCACCATCGAAAACGAATCCGTCCTGCAGCGAACCGGCCCCATCCGTTTCTATTCCGCCACCTACAGGTTGTTCAAGATCAGGGGGCTCGAACCGGCCTGCGAGGATTACGGCCAGGCAGTCATCTACAGGGGATCAATTCCTAATCATCCGGACCGTTTCATGCTCGATCAGCACCATTTGTTCGACCGGAGAAAAACCTGTACCGTATGCGGAAACACCTTCCGGATGCTTCATGAGACGCGCTTCAAAGATCATTTCGATTTCATCGGCAGCTG
>JAUVQV010000047.1 GCA_030597995.1 Candidatus Rokuibacteriota bacterium | reverse complement strand
GGCGACATAACTTCGCATACCTTTGTTGCTTCCTCGTCTCGTCGTTGCGGCGTACACCAGTACGCCTCACTCCTCGGCTTCGTCGCGCCGCGGTCTGCTTTGTTCTGCCGCCCTGTAGGCGCATATAATTATGTCGTTATGTATAGACCCCGCACCTGCCTCCCGGCCCTGCCCTCGGGCCGCCGGCAAGACGTTTTTTGCCGAGTCTTTTACAAAAAGTGTCCGGTCAGGGTGTTCTCCGGCCCGCCCCTTCCAACCGCGTATTCGATATGACAAAATTATCTTTATATTACAAACAGTTGCGCCGCGCTTGGACTGTTGCGCTCCGCGCCCTGTCTGGCACGTATTATGCTCTACTCATTCAGCAGCAGTAAACATAGGAGAGGAGGTGTAAGTGAGTATGTTGCGAAAACTTAGAAATCGCAAGGGATTCACCCTGGTGGAGCTGATGATCGTCGTGGCCATCATCGGGATTCTGGCTGCCATCGCCATCCCGAACTTTCTGAACTTCAGGCTGAAGGCCAAGACTTCCGAGGCCAAATCCAACCTGGGTGCGATCCGCAGCACCGAAGTAGCGCATTATGCTGAATGGGACGTCTATGTCGGCAACCAGGGGTACACCCCGACGGGCAACAGAACTGGTAACGGATCCAAGATAGCGTGGGTTCCTATCATCACCAGGTTTTCGATACTCGGATTCGCTCCGGAGGGGAGAGTCTTCTTCGACTACAACCTGGAACCTGCTGTTGACTATCCGACTCAGGCGCAAGGTTTCACGAGCCGCGCGCAGGGTGACCTCGACGCCGACAGCACCCTTTCCTACTTCATCATCAGTGACAGCACCACTGACATACAGCACACCGGCGCGCCGTTCTAACCTGGTGCACTGAACGGCGACTGGGGAATAGACTGGGGCTACCCCGTGAGAGAGGGTAGTCCCGGTTGCGTTTCGAGGGCCGCGGGAAAAGAAGATGGTTCGAGCGCTGAGAGGGCTTCGCATCGCTGCGGTGATCCTCATGAATCCGGGTTTCACTGAAGCGGTGCGCGGCTGAAACAGGAAGACACCTTCATGCCAAAAACGGGGAGCTCCGGCATTCAGGGCCGGCCTCTCACCGGGACCGGCTGGTATGTGCTCTCTCTCCTCGTGCTCTTTGCCCCTTTGATCCAGGGGGGGACCCCGCGCTTGCCGACCCTGGTCGTGGAGCTGTCTATTCTCCTGCTGGTGGCCTGGTGGGGAATCGAATGGGGATGGAGGACTCCCCGCCAGGAGCTGCGGCTGACTCTTCTGGACGGTCTGCTGGGGCTGTTTCTCTTCTGGGGGCTTTTTTCATTTCTCTTCGCCCCCTACTACCACAGTGCGGAAAAAGCCCTCCTTTTGCTGGTTTCCTATGCCGCCCTCTACTGGTTTCTGACTTTCCATCCCAGCTTGTCGGGCCTCGAGGCCGCCCTTTTCTCCGTCCGCCTTCAGGGTGCCTTCCAGGCCTCCCTGGTCTGGTATCAGTGGGGGTGGGGAGCGGGAAGCCGCCCGATCGGGACGTTTTACAATCCCAACTTTTTGGCCGGTTTCCTCGCGGCGGCGGCCCTCCTTGCGATCGGGAAAGTAGTGTTCCCCTCCAAACCGGAGCGGAGGGCGAGGAGGTTTTCGCAGGCCTTCAACCTGGCGGCCGCCGGAAGCATGATCGGGGCCCTCATGCTCTCCGGTTCACGGGGGGGGGTGCTCGCCCTCGGAATAGGCATCCTGTTACTGTTGAGCGCGAAAAGCTGGCGCCTGACCCTGGTGGGAGCCGGTGCGGGGGCGGCGGGATTATTCCTCTTCCCAAACCCCTGGATCGAGAGGATACGGGAGCTGTCACAGGTTGACGTCTACGCGTACACCAGACTCTCGATCTGGAAGAGTGCCCTGGAGATGCTGCGGGACAGCCCCTGGTTCGGGATCGGGCTGGGGCAGTTCGAGTATTTCTCCCCGCGCTACGCCTTTCCCGTGGAGGCGCATTGGGCCAAGTACAGCCGCGTGGCGGAAAACGCGCATTCCGAATACCTCCAGGTTGGGGCGGAGATGGGAATCCTGGGTCTCGCCCTCTGGCTGGCGGCCCTGGCCGCCGTGGCGCTCTGGTCTTGGCGGTGGATAAGGGGGCACACGCCAGACGAACGCGGCGAGGTGATCCCGCTCCTGGCCGCCCTCGGGGCGCTTCTGTTCCATGCCGCGGTGGACTTCAACCTTCACACCCCGCCGGCGGCCCTGCTCCTGGTTCTGCTGGCCTCCGGAATGCGAATGCGGGGGGTGGCGGGGAACTTTTGGGTGGTGGAGTTCCGCTACCACAAAGTCTACGGAGTTGTAGTGTTCATAATCGCCACGGTCCTGATGGGGCTTGCCGCCCGCCCGGTAGCGGGATTCTGGTATTACCTGCGTGGTACCGCCCGCCCTCAGAACCTCTTCCGGGAAAAATGGGCCCTCGAGGAAGCACGCCGGGATCTGCCCCCGCTTCCAGAGGCGCTGACTTACCTGCAGCGGGCCGTGAAGGTGGATTTTCCCTGCGCCCCTTACCACAGCAATCTGGGGGGTGCATATTTCCAGGCCTATTTTCAGGGGGAGGGCGGCGAGCAGACCCTGGAGGAAGCCTTTTACCACGCCCACCTCGCTGCCCAGCTCAATCCCAATAATTACCGTTATCCGGTTGACCTCGCCCAGGCCATGACCAGCCTCTACCGTACCCTCCAACCGGAGCGCTCATTTCTGAGAGAGGCCGTCGAGCACTACCGCCGGGCCATGGCCCTCGCTCCGAGGAACTACGCGATATATGAAGAACTGGGCCTCCTCTATGATGAGCTGGAGGAGCACGCCACGGCGGAAGAGATGCTCCGGGAAGCGGTGCGGCTGGAACCGAATTATCTGCGGGGGTGGTACAACCTGGGGATTTTCTACGCCCGGCGGGGCCTGAAGGAAAAGGCCCGGCGGGCCTATCTGCGGGGGGCGGCATCCGCGAGGCAGGGTTGGCGGGCTTCCGTGACCAATGCCTACGAACACGCCCTGGTTGACTTTGACCCGGAGTTATTCGAAGATGGCCTGATGCAGCTTGAGATTGTCGGACCTTTGTCGAAGGGTTTATGACTCGAGCTCGTCGGGGCGACAGGTTATTTCACTGGTGGATCCTGGCGGCGGTGGCGTCCCTGGCGGCGGTTCAGGTTTTCCTTCAGGTTTCCTTTGAACGCCGATACCCCCGGCAGCGGATAGAAAGCCTGCGCTACCTTCCCAAGGGCAAGCACCTCAAGGTGATGTCCCTCGGTTTTCAAAACCTCCTCGCCGACGCCCTCTGGGTGAAGGCCATCGGTTACTTCGGCGGGCACAACCTGACAGACAAGGAGTACCCCTGGCTCTACCACATCCTCGAACAGATTACCACTCTCGACCCCCCCTTCAAGTACCCCTACCTCTTTGGCGGGATCGTTCTGGCGGTCGAGGACGGTTCTCCCCGTGACAGCATTAAACTCTTGCGCAAGGGGATGGTGCAATACCCGGATGAATGGCGCTTCCCCTTTTATATCGGCTTCAACTATTTTTACTACCTCAAGGATCCGGACCAGGCGGCGGAACACGTCAAGATAGCCGCCAGCACGCCCGGTCACCCGCAGTATCTCCCCCGCCTGGCGGCCAGCCTCATGACCAAGGCAGGCCGTCAGCAGTCCGCCATTGAATTCCTGGAAAAGGTGGCGGAAGACACCCGCGAGGAGTCGGTTCGCCGGGGGCTCTATAAAAAGATCGAGGCCCTCCGGGCCGGGAAAATCCCGGAAGGCCTGGAGAGCTTCCTCGCGCCGGAAAAGGAGAGCCGTGACCGTGATGATAAAGACTGAACACCTCACCAAGATCTTTGTCTCCAACTGGCGGCGGCGGAAGATCCGGGCGGTTGATGATCTGAACCTCGAGATCGGACCCGGGGAAATCTACGGTTTTCTCGGTCCCAACGGGGCCGGGAAGACTACCGCTTTGAAGCTCATTCTGGGCCTCCTTTTTCCGACCTCGGGTTGTTCCACGGTCCTCGGCCAGGATTCGCGACGGCTGGAATTTCGGGGAGAGGTGGGATTCCTTCCGGAAAACCCCTACTTTTACGATTACCTCACCGGGGGGGAATTTCTGGACTTTTACGGCCGCCTCTTTGGTCTCCCGGCCGGGCTGCGGCGGGAAAGGATTGCCCGGCTCTTACTGCTTGTGGACCTGGAGCGGGCGGGCGACCTCCGCCTCGGAAAATATTCCAAGGGGATGCTCCAGCGGATCGGTATGGCCCAGGCCCTGATCAATGACCCCCGGCTTTTGATCCTGGACGAGCCGCAGTCGGGACTCGATCCAGCCGGAAGGCGGCAGATTCGTGACCTGATTGTGAAGTTGCGGACTGAGGGAAAGACGGTACTTTTCAGCTCGCACATCCTGACGGACGCCGAGATGATCTGCGACCGGGTGGGCATCATACACCGTGGCCGGCTGGTGGCCTCCGGCAGTCTCGATCAGCTTCTCGAGCCGCAGGTTCGCGCGGTAGAGATCCAGGCCGATGGCCTCTCAGAGACGGGCCGGGGTGAGATGCGCCGCCGGGCCGCCGCCTTTCTGGAATCGGGCCACAGAATCCAGTTTACCCTCCCCGGCGGGGAGGGGCAGGTCCCGGAGGTCCTCCGTCTCATCACTGAGTCCGGCGGACAGCTCATCTCTCTGGTTCCGCACCGGGAGACCCTGGAAGACCTTTTCCTGAGAGAGGTGGGGGAAAAGAGCTCATGAAAATCCGGGCCGTGCTCTGGAATACCTTCCGCGAGGCGATCCGGGACAAGATCCTCTACAACCTGGTCTTTTTTGCTCTTTTGATCATGGGGATCTCGGTGATCCTGGGAAAGCTCACCCTCGGCGAGCGTTTGAAGATCATCCAGGATGTCAGCCTGGCGTCGATGTCGATCTTCGGCCTCCTGATCGCGATCTTTGTCGGCATCGGGCTGGTCTACAAGGAAATCCAGAGGCGGACTATTTACACCCTCCTCGCGAAACCGATTTCCCGCTCACAGTTCCTGGTCGGCAAGTATCTGGGGCTGGTCCTGACCATTGCCGTCAATGTCGCCGTGATGACGGTGGCGCTCTTCACCCTGCTCTGGTTCTTCTCGGAAAACGGGGTGAACTGGGGACTGTGGAAGGCGATTTTCCTGATCATGATCGAGCTCCTGGTCATTACCGCCGTGGCGGTCTTCTTCTCCACCTTCTCCACGCCCACGCTCTCGGCCATGTGTACCCTGGGGATATACATCATCGGCCGTTTTAACTCGGATCTGATGTTTTTTGCCAACCGGGCGGAGAACCCGGTGCTGAAATATCTCGTCCTGATCCTGCATTACCTCCTCCCCAACCTCGAGCAGTTCGATATCAAAGGCCAGGTCGTGTATCAGATGCCGATCGCCGCCGAACATATCGTGCGTTCGACCATCCACGGTCTGGTGTACATGGCTTTCCTGATCCTCGCCGGCATGCTTATTTTTCAACGCCGGGATTTCAAATAAACCGCCCCGTGGGAGCGGGTTTTCACGGGGAGGACACGGTATTTTCTCTGTTGGAAAGCTTGTTAAGCACGCCCTGAAGCTCCTGGGATATTTCCTGCTCACGGTCGCCCTGGCTGACTCTCTCGACAGTTCTTGGGGGCCGCTCACGATACTGCTCGTGGCTGCGATCCCGGTGCTGGCCCTTCTCTGTTTCAGGGAGATCCACCTCTTTGCGGGAGAGGTCCTCGGAAGAGAAACGAAACCCGCTCTTTACTCGAACCTTGTTTTGGCGGTCTGTTCCGCCGGTCTGGTCATGGCCGCCGCCGAGCTGTTTCTACAGGTTGCGCATGAGAGAGGTCGGAGTGACTGTCGCTCCGACGGAAGAGTATTACCGGAAAAACGACGGCCGAGAGATGAATGTCAGCCGTTGGGAGGGTCATCCGAATGAGGAAGCCCACCGGCTCTTCGCACGCTATCTGCTGCCTTACCTGAATGGCCAGGAAGCCCTGGAAAAGTGCCGAAAATAGACCTCACCCGCCTGCCGCAGGCGGCCGGACCGGGTCAAGGGGATCTCCGGGTCGCCGGGGGGGGGCTCCTTCTCCGCGCCGAAAGACGTATTGGTTGCAGGCGAAACCTCCACCGGCGGTGAGCAGCCGCTCCAGGACGAATCCCCGCTGCCGGCAGAAGTCGAATACCTCTTCCGGCTTGGCGACCTCGAAGGGATAGCCTCCGACCCAGTCTGCCAGGTCCCGGAAGACGGACATCCCCCGCTCCTTTTTTCTCTGCGTCCAACTTTTAAGGGGGAGAGGATTCTGAAGGCGTACCAATCGGATGAGGGCGTACTTGCCCTCGAGGTAGGCGCCTGCGGCCAGTACCAGGAGAAATTTTCCCGGGGCCGGCAGCCGGTTATAGGCCCTTTTCACCGCCCGCCAGCGCCGGCTGGCTCCGCCCTGGTCGTTGTAGATGGCAAGGAACAGCTTCCCGTCGGCGCCCACCGCCGCCGTCGTCAGCTCCAAGGCCGCCCACATCCTCCCCGTGTGGTGGAGCACTCCCCAGGAATAGACCACGTCGAAGGTGCCCAGTCCCTGAAGGAAAGCCCGGTCGAGTACTGAGCCCTCAGCTACCGTCCAGGTGTCGTCGCCGGGGAGGAAGCGGTGTTTGAGTTCCCGCGCGCACGC
>JAUVQV010000094.1 GCA_030597995.1 Candidatus Rokuibacteriota bacterium | reverse complement strand
GATCGAGACGGAGATAGTTTATGGTCCGGTAATTCTGCGCGAAGGCGTAGCAGAAGGCCGGGGGTTCCCGGTCGAAATCCGCGTTCACGTACGGCCAGTATTTCTCCGGCGGCACCCCAAAGAGCACCAGAGCGCCGATGGTGGTACGCAGAAAAGCGCCCGTGTCCCCGGTCCAGTGCAACAGGTTGCGCGTGGCCTTGTAGAGGAACAACCTGGAAGCGTCAAGATGTTTCTCAAAGGCCCGCCGCTCGAAATATTCCACCAGCGCCACACCAGCATGGGCGGTACAGGAACCGAGTTTCTCCTGGTTTTCGATCGGGGAGCACCACCCACTCAGGTCTACGGAAACCGGCAGCTCTCCTGGTGCCGGCCGGTCCACGTTCACCTTCTCGATCAGTGGCCGGATCGCCTCGTGCCCCGGGGTGTAGTCCCTGAAATCGGGATAATCCGGCAACCACCCCATTCCCGGCCTTTCAGTCTTCTCAGCCATGACTTTACCTCCGTCTTGATGTTCGATTCGGTGCTGTATTCGAGAAGCTCCCCGCCGCCAGCGGCCGGGAGACACGGAACGATTTCATTTCTACCTGATGTCCGGTCCAAATGCAAACCGGCGGCAGGGCGTTCACAAGGACACTAGATCCCTCGATTCGTCGCTGACTCCTCCTTTGGAAAGAGGTTGACCGTTTTTGAGCCTCTCCGCTATCATGCCGTTCATGATCCACCAGCCCGACCACGGCCGCTGTGCCGCTGTCGTCACCATCGGGAACGAAATTCTCACCGCGGCGGTCGAAGACTTCAACGGTTTCTGGCTGGCCCGCGAACTCCACCTCCTGGGCGTGGAGGTGGGTATGATCCTCACTCTCCCGGACGACGAGCTCCTGCTGGCCGCTCACCTCCGCGGTCTCGCCCGTCGCTACCGCCCGGTGATCGTTACCGGGGGTATCGGAACCACTCTGGACGATATCACCCGCCAGGCGGTAGCCCGGGCCACAAACCGTCCTCTGGAGGTGCGCCAGGACGTGGTCGCGGATCTCGGAAAAGGCCGTGATCTCACTCCCGTACAGCGCCGGCTGGCGGAGCTCCCCCAGGGGTGCCGTTTGATCCCGAACCGCATCGGCCGGGCGCCGGGGTTTGTGGTGGATTCGATTTACGTCTTCCCCGGGGTGCCCGAGATGCTGTACGAGATGTTCCCCCAGATAGCCGGGGAACTGCGGCAGGAACCTTTCCAGTCCCGGGTCCTGATCTCCCACTGCCTGGAGTCTGAAATCGCGGAGCTCCTCGAAGAGCTGCACGGAAGGCACCCGGGGGTCAAGATCGGCTCATACCCCAAGTTGGATGACGGGCGATACCGGGTGGAAATCGTACTGCAATCCAAGAACGGAAAACACTTGGGAGAGGCCGCCTCTTGGCTGGAGGAGCGGCTCCCGGGCCAACCCACGGCCTAGCGGGTCAGGAACTCGTCGATTCCGCGGACGCGGTCCTGGAGGTAGCAAATTTTGCGGCGGACCGCGGCCACCTTGGCGAGGTCCAGATCGGCCGCCGCCATACCCTCTTCCCGCTCACAGCGAGCGAGAACTTCTCCCTGCGGTCCGACGATCGCTGAGCATCCCCCGAATTCCAGGAGACTGTCCCGGCCGGTGCGGTTCGCCCCGGCGGTATAGACCTGGTTTTCGATGGCCCTCGCCTCCAGGAGGGTGCGAAGGTGTGCGACGCGCTCCAGGGGCCACTGGGAAGGAAAGGCGATCAACTCCGCACCGGCCAGCGCCAGTTTCCGCACCAGCTCCGGAAAACGCAGGTCATAGCAGAGGGCGACGCCGATCTTTCCGATCTCCAGCTCCGCCACGGTCAGGGAGTTCCCGGCGGCCAAAAACACGTCTTCCCTCATCGGCCGGAAGAGGTGAACCTTGCGGTAGACGGCCCGGACCTCTCCGTCGGGTCCGACGACGTACGCGGTGTTGTACACCTGTCCGGCCTCTTTCTCCGGCCAACTGCCGATCACACACAGACCGAACCGCTTCGCTTCTGCTCCCACCTCCCGGAGTGAATGCGGCGTCTTGCCGGACAGGGCGGAGAGGCGGCGGTACGCAAAGCCGGTCAGCCACATCTCGGGAAGAATCACGAGGTCGGCGCCGGATTCACCCGCCCGCACCAGATGCTCCCGGGCCCGGCTCCAGTTGCCGGCCGTGTCACCCTCGCGGATAGTCATCTGGACTGCGGCGACGCGAATCCGTCGCCGGGGGGAAGTCATCTCCTTACTCACCACGGCGAGGAAGTCCCTTACTGATTCATGGAGTCGAGAAACTCCTGATTGTTCTTGGTCTCCTTGAACTTGTCGAGGAGAAACTCCATGCTGTCGACCGCGTTGAGCGGGTTGAGCACTTTGCGCAGGATCCAGACCTTGCTCAGGACGTCGTCGGGGAGCAGGAGCTCCTCCTTTCTCGTCCCGGACTTGTTGATGTCCATGGAGGGGAAAATCCTCTTGTCCACCAGGCGGCGGTCGAGGTGGATCTCCATGTTGCCCGTCCCTTTGAACTCCTCGAAAATCACGTCGTCCATCCGGCTGCCGGTATCGACCAGGGAGGTGGCGATGATGGTCAGGCTGCCGCCTTCCTCGATGTTTCGGGCCGCCCCGAAAAAGCGCTTCGGCTTCTGCAGGGCGTTGGCGTCGACCCCCCCGGAGAGCACCTTGCCGCTGGGCGGCGTGATGGCGTTGTAGGCCCGGGCCAGACGCGTGATGCTGTCGAGGAGGATGACGACGTCCCGGCGGTGCTCCACCAGACGGCGGGCCTTCTCGATCACCATCTCGGCCACCTGGACGTGCCGGGTGGGCGGCTCGTCGAAGGTGGAGCTGACCACCTCGGCCTTGACGGACCGCATCATGTCGGTCACTTCCTCCGGGCGCTCGTCGATGAGCAGGACGATCAGCCAGATCTCAGGGTGGTTCTGGACGATGGCCTTGGCGATGGACTGCAGAAGCATGGTCTTCCCGGTTCGCGGCGCGGCCACGATCAGCCCCCGCTGCCCTTTTCCGATCGGGGCTAAAAGGTTCATGATCCGGGTGGAGTAGTCCTTGGGATCGTATTCCAGCCGGATCTTCTCCTCGGCGTAGAGCGGGGTGAGGTTGTCGAAGATGATTTTGTCCTTGGCCGTTTCCGGATCCTCGAAATTGACGGTCTCGACCTTGATGAGCGCAAAATATCGTTCCCCCTCCTTGGGGGGCGGATCTGTCCGGTGATGGTATCGCCGGTGCGGAGATTGAAACGGCGGATCTGCGAGGGGGAGACATAGATGTCGTCGGGACCGGGGAGGTAGTTGTAGTCCGGGGCGCGCAGGAAGCCGAAGCCGTCCGGCAGGGTCTCCAGAACGCCTTCCCCGTAAACGTTGCCGTCGAGTTCGATCTGGGCCTTGAGGATCTCGAAGATGAGCTGCTGCTTCTTCAGCCCGCCGGCTCCCTCGACTTTCAAGTCCCGGGCAATTTCATTGAGGTGGGTGATGGGCTTTTCCTTCAACTCCATTATATTCATGAGTTCCTCCTGGAATAGACTCTCTTGGGATGGCTCCTTCAGTCCGGACCGTACTCCGGGCCGGGCCTTACCTTTCTGGTGGATATTTTCGCGTGAAACTTACTTGTTCAATGAGCGTTGGTGTCCGGGATATGAATTCCCTACAGTTCAAAGAGTATGGTCATGGCCGTCATTACAATCGCCCGGTCTCTCGAAACACACCATGTGAATTTACCTCAGGGGAGATCGCGCTCGGGTAGTTTCGCGATCGTTACATTAATAATAATTTTTCGGGCCGGGAATGTCAAGAACTTTTTAGGATCTCATCCAGGTGCCGGAGGAGATCGTTGGGGTGCATCCCCCGGATCAGGAAGATCTTGCGGCGGGATTTTTCTCCTGCGGTCAGGTGAACACGGGAACGGGCCACCCCAAAAAATTTCGCCAGAAGGTCCCGGGCGGCGGCGTTGGCTTGTCCCTCCACCGGAGGCGACGACACCCGGATCTCCAGCGCCCCTTCCCGGACTCCGGCCACGGCGCTGCGCGAAGACCGGGGTTGGACACGGACCTCCAAGTGAGCCCCGCCGGCGGCCGGGCCGACCCGACCCTCACCCGGCCGGCTCATTTTTCCGAAAGCTGCCGCGAGCGCTCCGTGGCGGCCCGGACCGCGGCCATCACCACGCCCTGGAAACCACCTTTTTCGAGCTCCGCGAGGCCATGGATGGTCGTCCCTGCGGGGGAAGCCACCTGGTCGCGCAGCTGCATCGGGTGCACACCCTTCTCGAGGACCAGCCGGGCCGACCCGAGAACGGTCTGGGCCGCGAGCCGGACCGCCACCTCCCGCGGCAGACCGGCCTGAACCCCCCCGTCGGCCAGGGACTGGATCATGGAGAAGACAAAGGCCGGGCCGCTTCCGGAGAGCCCGGTGACGGCGTCCATCAACCCCTCCTCCACCACCACTGTCAGACCCACGGAGCCGAAGACCCGCCCGATGAGCTTCCTGTCCGCCGCGGTGGCGAGTCGCCCGTAACAGAGCGCCGTGGCCCCCTCCCCCACCTGGGCCGTGATATTCGGCATCGCCCGGACCAGACGGACCGGGGACTTAAGGCGCATCTCGATCTGGAAAAGGGGAACGCCGGCGGCGATCGAGATCAAAAGCTTGGCCCGATCGAGGACAGCGCCGATCTCACTCAGAATGCGGTTCAGGTGCTGGGGCTTGACCGCCAGTAAAATGACGTCCGCCCGGCGGGCCAGCTCCAGGTTTCCGGACACCGTCCGCACCCGGCAGGCCCGCCTCAGAAACGCCGTCCTTTCCCGGTCGGGGTCGCTGATCAAGACATTCCGCGGCTCCACGAGACGGGCGTCCAGCAGGCCCTTTATCAGCACCCCGCCCATGGTGCCGGCGCCGATAAACCCGAACACTTTCTTTTTCACCGTGTGCCCTCCTTTTTTCAGCCCTTGTGGAAATTCAGCAGCCGCAAAAATCCCAGTGAGTTAATATGATTTCCGAAGCGGACCACGCGGCGGCCCCGCCCATACCTTTCTCAGAAGCGACGACCTCTACTGAAGACCGCAATGCACGTTACCACACCAGCCGGCGCAAGGCAATTTCCTTTGCCCGGGCTATTCACGGGGCCCTTTTCTGCCCTGGCTTCGTTGCACCCTCGCTCACTTGTGCAGCGTACAGTAGTACGCTTCCGCGTTCGCTCCGGCGACGCCTCGCCAGAACAGAAAATTGCTCCCGTGAATCGTTGGGTATTTCGGGGATCTTTTCCGCCCTGGCTGCGTTGCGCCCTCGTTTGCTTGTGCAGCGTACAGT
>JAUVQV010000004.1 GCA_030597995.1 Candidatus Rokuibacteriota bacterium | reverse complement strand
TGCAGTTCCAGCGGTCGAAGTCATGGTAGGATCGGTCCGGGTCCGCCAATCCCGGCATGGCGGCCCTTTCCGCCCCCTGCGCTATTTCCCGGTGGAGTTTTACGGCCCGCGCCTCCAGATCCGGGAACTCGTGTGCCAGGACCACTGGGGGGGAGGTGAAGTAGTCGAGCAGGGTATGTCTGGAGCGCGCCAGGACGGCCTGGTAGTGCTCCAGGCCGGGCAGAAGTGCTGCCCGGTCGAGGAGCCGCCCCGCCGGATCTGGCTCGACGGGGCCTGGCGGCAAAGGCAGGTGGTCCTTGAGACCATGGAGAGTGGCGGCGTCCAGGATGATCTCGCGCGTGGGCAGAATGGCAACCCGCGCCAGAGGGCCCAGATTGCGCTGGCTCCCGGGATCGAAAAGCCGCAAGGACTCGATCTCGTCCCCGAAGAATTCCAGCCGCACCGGAGCGGGCATTGAGGGTGAAAAAATGTCCAGGATACCGCCGCGGCGGGAGTAATCACCGACGCTCTCCACTCTCTCTGTGTTGCGGTATCCTGTTTCCGTCAGATGTCGCCGCAGCCTTCTCCACCGCACGGTGTTCCCCGGGGAGAGTTCAAGGCGTGCGGAGGCCAACTTGCTCTTGGGGAGTAAAAATTGCATGGCCGCTTCGAGAGGGGCGACCACAATCGGTTTCCCGCCCCGGAGGAGAGAAAGGAGCGAGGTGATCCGGGTGGCGGAGATTTCCGGGGAAGGCGAGAGGGATTCAAAGGGCAATACTTCCCAGGAGGGAAAGAGGAGGGCCTGCGCACCGGCGGGGAGGAAGAACTCCAGCTCTTCCTGGAATCTTTCCGCCTCACCGGAGCCGGCGGTGACGATCAGGAGTGGAGTAGTAAGGCGGCGGTGGAGGACGGAGGCAAAGTACGGTCGCGATGAGGCGACCGCGCCATGGAGGGTGACGTGGGTCGGGGCCTTCTTCAGGAGAGAACCCAGCTCGCTGAAAAGACTTGCCGGTTCCCTGGTGAGTTTCACTGGGATTGCTTCTCTACCACGAGGCGGCACTGGGAAATATTCTTGCGCTTCGACTATAAGTTCTGCGCACAGCGTAAGGATTAGCACTATTAGGGATCGGGCCCATTTTGTCAAGGGCGGTTTCTTGATTTTTCGGCCGGCTCATGATAGTTTTTTGACGTGCTGGACAGGGACAAAAGATGCCTAATATTCAAGACACTCTGGCGGGGCGGGATCTTGAGAGTTGGACCCCGGTTCCGCGGCCCCGCGAGTTCCAGCAGTTCCAAGTCGAAGCGGATCTCACCGCGATCGCGACCGGACTAGGGGTTTAGGTCTCTCGGCTCAGCATCTCCCCCCCCGTCCCAGGATGATTTCTGGCTCCGAGGTGCCCGTGAGGGAGGTTTTTGACATTTGCTTCTTCAGGGTGATACTATGCACCCCCGGAAAACCCCAGCATGAACGGTAGCGGTAGAAATCGCAAGGTGCCGGGAACAATCGCCCTCCGGCACTTTTTTGTCCTCTCAATTACACTGCTATTTCTCTCACCCCCCTCCTGCCGCAGTCCGGCGGGTGAGGGCGGGAAGGAAATATTGACGGTGGCGGGGTCGACCTCGGTGCAGCCCTTTGCCGAGAAGCTGGCCGAGGAATACCTCGCCCGGCATCCGGAGGTGAACATAAACGTGCAGGGGGGAGGATCCTCGGCCGGTGTCCGGGCGACCCAGACCGGAGTGGCTCAGGTCGGGATGTCCTCCCGCAACCTGAAACCTTCGGAAAAAGGCCTGCATGAAATAGTGATCGCCTATGACGGGATCGCCATGATCGTCCATCGCTCGAATCCTTTGAAGGGGCTCTCCCGGGAGCAGATCAAAAAAATCTTCACCGGGGAGTTCACCCGCTGGGAGAATATCGGAGGCGTGGGCGGCGAGATCCACTTTGTCACCCGGGAGGAAGGATCCGGCACCCGGGGGGCTTTTGAAGAAATGGTGATGGAAAAGGAAAACATCTCGCACCGGGCACTCGTCCAGGCCTCCAACGGTGCGGTCCGGGAGATCGTCGCTAACGATCCCGGCTCTCTCGGTTACATTTCACTGGGGCTCGTCGACCGCAGGGTGAAGGCCCTGGCGGTGGATAGAGTCAGCGCCAGCCGGTCCGAGATTCTCGCGAAGCGGTACGTGATCGTGAGGCCCTTCCTCTTTTTGTCACGGGAGGAGCTGCAGGGGCTTGCCCGGGACTTCGTCGAGTTCGTCCTCAGCCCGGAGGGACAGGAACTCCTCGCCGCTGAGGGCCTGATGCCGGGGCAAGGATGAGACCGAGCCGCCGCCGGGAATGGCTCATCGAGAGGGCCCTGGCCCTGGTGGCCTTCTCTTCCATTGCCATCCTTTTCATCATCACCTTTTTCATCTTCAAGGAAGGACTTCCCTTTCTCATGAAGGAGGGGCTCTTCACCATACTCTCGGGCGCGGAATGGCGGCCAACCCAGGGAAAATTCGGCCTTCTGCCGATGGTCGTCGGCTCCATCCTGGTCACCGGAGGGGCCCTGGCGATAGGAGTTCCGCTGGGGCTCGCCTGCGCCATCTTTCTGGTGGAGTTCTCCCGGCCCCGGGTGAGGCGGGTGCTCAAACCCGCCATCGAGCTCCTGGCCGGTATCCCCTCAGTGGTGTATGGCTTTTTAGGAGTGGTGCTGCTGATTCCCCTGATCCGGGTCCACCTCGGCGGACCGGGGCTCTCGCTGCTGGCCGGGGCGATTATCCTCGGCATCATGATCCTGCCGACCGTGATCAGCATCTCGATCGACGCCTTGGAAGCAGTTCCCCGTTCTTACCGGGAGGGTTCGGTCGCCCTGGGGGCCACCACCTGGCAGACGGTGCACATGGTGGTCATCAAGGCCGCCCGCTCCGGGATAGTGACGGCCGTCGTCCTGGGGATGGGGAGGGCTATCGGCGAGACCATGGCGGTGATTATGGTGACGGGGAACGCCCTGCTTATCCCCCGCTCGCTGCTCGAGCCCATCCGCACTCTCACCTCCAATATCGCCCTGGAACTGAGCTACGCCGAAGGGCAGCACATGAAGGCCCTCTTCGCGACCGGGGTCATCCTGTTTGTCCTGATCATGGCCCTCAACCTGGGTGCCACCATAACCTCCAGGAGGGGGGGGAAGTGAAACAGCTCACCCCGGAACGCACGCAGCGGGTAGTCAAGGGCATGCTGATTCTCATGACTGCCTGCACCCTCTCGATACTGATTTTTATCATCTACTATCTCCTGCTGAAAGGCCTCCCGGTGTTCAGTTTGAAGCTGTTCTCCTCCGGTGCGGAGAACATGGGAAAGGAGGGGGGCATCTTCCCGTTCATTGTCAGCACCGTGGTTCTGGCCCTGGTGGCCCTGGTTATCGCCACCCCCCTGGGAGTGGGGACGGCCATCTATCTCACGGAATACACCCGTGAGGGATTCGCCACCAGGGTCGTCCGCTTCGCGGCGGAATGCCTGGCCGGCGTGCCCTCGATCATCCTGGGGCTTTTCGGGTTCATAACCTTCGTCATCTTCCTGAGATTGGGGTACTCGGTGCTCTCCGGCGGCTTGACGCTGGCGATTATGGTCCTGCCGACCATCATCCGGACGAGCGAGGAGGCCATCAAGGCCGTGCCGCGGGTCCAGCGGGAGGTCAGTTACTCCCTGGGGGGGACGCGCTGGCAGACGGTGACCCGGGTGGTTCTTCCGGGCGCGCTCCCCGGGATCGTGACCGGTGTGATGCTGAGTTTCGGGCGCTCCATAGGGGAGACGGCAGCGGTCCTCTTCACGGCCGGTTCCGCTCTCAAGATACCGACTTCGCTCTTCTCGTCAGGGAGGACCCTCGCGGTGCACTTCTATATTCTGGCCACCGAGGGAATCTCCATGGAGATGGCGTACGGAACCGCCGCGGTGCTGATGATCGCTATTTTGACGATCAACGTCGTGGCCTACTACCTGATGCACCGCATCGTGAGGAAATTCTCTTGACCGAGGGAAAAATCCTGGTCGAGGGGTTCAGCTTCTTCTATCCGGATGGAGCCGCCGCGCTGAAGGGTGTGAACCTCTCGATCGCCAGAAATGAGATCCTCGGCATCATTGGTCCCTCGCGCAGCGGAAAGAGCACGCTCCTGCGGAGCATGAACCGGATGGTGGACCTGATCCACAAGGCCAGGCACGAGGGGAGGATTTTCCTGGATAGTCTCGACATCTACTCCGGGGATTGCGACCCGGACCACCTGCGGCGGAGAGTGGGAATGGTCTTTGAAATCCCCGTGCCGCTGCCGCGGAGCGTGTATGAGAACATCGCCTACGGGCCCAAGCTGAACGGCGTCCGCAGCCGGAAGAAGCTGGACGAGCTGGTGGAATACGGTCTGCGATCCGCCGTACTCTGGGACGAGGTCAAGGACCGCCTTGGGGATTCCGCCCTGCGGCTTTCCGGGGGGCAGCAGCAGCGTCTCTGCATCGCCCGCACCCTGGCCCTGGATCCCGAGGTTATCCTCCTCGACGAGCCCTGTTCCGGCCTCGATCCGGTCTCGACTTTCAAGATCGAAGAGGCCCTGAGTGATTTGAAGAGCCGCTACACCATTGTCCTGGTGACCAACAATACCAAGCAGGCCGCGCGGGTCTCGGACCGCACCGCCTTTTTCCTGATGGGCGAGATGGTGGAGTACGGAAAGACCCGGCAGGTCTTCACCGTTCCAAAAGACCGCCGCACCGACGACTATATCTCCGGGAGATTCGGATAGATGCGGCCCAAGGTCGAAGTCCGGAAGCTGAACTTTTTCTACGGGGACTTCCAGGCCCTGATCGGTGTGGACCTGAGAATCCTGCCCAACAATATCACCGCTTTTATCGGGCCCTCCGGGTGCGGCAAGACCACGTTCCTCAAGACCCTGGACCGAATGAATGACCTCGTGGATGGCACCCGGGTGGAAGGAGAGGTCCTCCTGGACGGGGAGGACATCTACCGTCCCGGCCAGAACCTGGTCCTCCTGCGGAAGAAGGTCGGGATGGTGTTCCAGCGGCCGAACCCGTTCCCCTTGAGCATTTTCGACAACGTCGTGTACGGCCTCAGGGTGCACGGGGTAGCAAAGAGGGACGTTTTGGAAGGTACGGTCGAGAGGAGTCTCAGGGCGGTGCACCTCTGGGAGGAGTTGAAGGACAAGCTGAAAACCTCCGCCCTGGCGCTGACCAGCGAACAGCAGCAGCGGCTTTGCATCGCACGGCTGGTGGCGGTGGAACCCGAGGTCCTGCTCATGGATGAGCCCTGCTCGGCCCTCGATCCCATCGCCACCATGCGCATCGAGGAGCTGATGCTGGAGCTGAAGAAGAAATACACCATCGCCATTGTGACCCACAATATGCAACAGGCCGCCAGAATCTCGGACGAGTGCGGGTTCTTCTACCTCGGGCGGCTGATGGAGTTCAATACTACCACCACTCTTTTTACGAACCCCGGCGACAAGAAGACGGAGGATTACATCACCGGGCGCTTCGGATGAGGCCTGATGGGGGAGGGGAGAAAATGAGGAAGGGGCACATCAGCAAGCAGTACGAAAGAGAGTTGCGGGAGCTCAAGGACAAGATCCTGTCCATAGGAGAAGACCTGGTGAGCATGATCGAGAAGACGATGAAGGCCCTGGTGGAGCGGAACTCGAAGCTCGCGAAGGAGATGATCGAATTCGATCACGAGATCAACCGCCAAGAGGTGGAGATAGACGAGATGGCCTTGAACATCATCGCCCTTCGCCAGCCGGCGGCCGGGGATCTGCGCTTCATCACCCTGGCCTTGAAGGTCTCCACGGACCTGGAGCGGATCGGCGATCTCTGCGTGAACCTCGCGGAGCGGGCCCAGGAGTTGAATCGGGAGCCTCAGCTCAAACCGTATCTTGACTTGCCGAAAATGGCGGAAGCGACCGTGGGGATGATCAAAGATGCCCTGGAGGCCTTTTTACGGGGTAACGCCGATTTGGCGAAGGAGGTCACTCTCCGGGATGACGTGGTCGATCAGCTCAACGAGCAGGTCTTCCGGGAACTTTTGACGTTCATGATGGAGGATCCCAAGACCATCAACCGGGCGACGCGGCTGCTCTTTGTCGCCAAGTACCTGGAGCGCATGGCCGACCATGCCACCAACATCGCCGAGATGGTGATTTTCATGGTCAAGGGGAAAGACATCCGCCACATGGGAATCATCAACGAGCGGAGAACCTGACAGCAGAGGAAATATTCACTTTTGTATAACATCGGGCGATGCCCCGCCTAACGGTTGCCCCCGTCGAGGAGCGGCCGGAGGAACCGGCCGGTGTATGAATGGGGGTGCCGGGCGATGTCCTCCGGTGCCCCGCGGGCCACGATCTTTCCTCCGGCATCGCCCCCCTCGGGGCCGAGGTCGATGATGTAGTCGGCGGATTTTATGACTTCCAGGTTGTGTTCGATGACCACAATGGTGTTCCCGGCGTCTGCCAGGCGGTTGAGGACCTCCAGGAGTTTCCGGATGTCGGAGAAGTGCAGGCCGGTGGTCGGCTCGTCCAGAATGAAGAGGGTGCGCCCGGTACTCCTTTTTCCCAGCTCCCGGGAGAGCTTGACCCTCTGGGCTTCACCGCCGGAGAGGGTGGTGGCCGGCTGCCCGAGCTTGATGTACTCCAGTCCCACGTCATTGAGGGTCTGGAGCCGGTCGCGTACCGGCAGGATGTTCCGGAAGAATTCCAGGGCCTGGCGCACTGTCAGGTCGAGGATCTGGTGGATGTTTTTCCCCCGGTACTCCACCTCGAGAGTTTCCCGGTTGTAACGCTTCCCCTTGCAGAGGTCGCAGGTCACATAGACGTCCGGGAGAAAGTGCATCTCGATCTTGATGATTCCGTCCCCGTCACAGGCGTCGCAGCGACCCCCGTGGACGTTGAAGCTGAACCTCCCCGCGCGGTATCCCCGGAGGCGGGATTCGGGGACTGCGGCGAAGAGTTCCCGGACGGGGGTGAAAATGCCGGTGTAGGTAGCGGGGTTGGAGCGGGGTGTCCTCCCGATGGGCGACTGATCGATGTCGATGACCTTGTCGATGAGTTCCTGCCCTTCCAGGCCCCGAAAGGTTGCCGGCCGCTCCTTGGCGCGGTAGAGATAGTGGGCCAGGGCCTTGAACAGGGTATCGATCACCAGGGTGCTCTTTCCGGAGCCGGAAACCCCGGTCACACAGGTGAAGGTCCCGAGGGGGATCTCGAAATTGATGTTCTTGAGATTGTTTCCCTGCGCCCCGAGGAGGCGGAGCCACTTCCCTCCGGCCGCTCGCCTCTTCTCGGGAAGGGGGATGGAGAGCCGACGGGAGAGATACTTGCCGGTGAGCGATGCGGGATGGTCCATCAGGTCTTGCGGCGAGCCGGCCGCCACCACCATACCGCCCTGCTCCCCGGCCCCCGGCCCGAGGTCTACCACATAATCCGATTGCAGGATGGTGCTTGCGTCGTGTTCCACCACCAGCACCGTGTTTCCCAGATCCCGGAGCTCTTTCAGGGTCCGGAGGAGGCGGTAGTTATCGCGCTGGTGGAGGCCGATGCTCGGCTCGTCCAGGACGTAGAGGACGCCCACCAGCCGGGAGCCGATCTGGGTGGCGAGCCGGATACGCTGTCCCTCGCCCCCGGAGAGTGAGGCCGCCTCCCGGTCCAGAGTGAGGTAATCGAGGCCGACGTTGATCAAAAACTGGAGTCTCTCCCGGACCTCCTTCAGGATTCTCCGGGCGATCGACTTCTCTTTCGGGCTCAGCTCCAACCGTGAGAAGACCTCCTTGGCGGCCCGGATACTGAGGTGGGTGTAATCCGCGATGCTCCGGCCGTTAATCTTGACCGCGAGGCTCTCCTTCTTGAGGCGCCGCCCGGAGCACCCGGGGCAGGGGCGGAGATTCATGAAACGCTCGATCTCCTCTCGGATGTAGGCCGATTTTGTCTCGCGGTACCGGCGCTCCAGGTTCTGTATCACCCCCTCGAAGGATCGTTTGTATCGGAAACGGTCATCGTTCCTTTCCAGAGTGAAGAGAATCTCCTCCTCGCCGGAACCGTAAAGCAGGACCTCCCGCACCCTTTTCGGGAGCTTATCGAAGGGAGTATCGAGGTCAAAGTGGTAGTGCCGGGCCAGGGCGCCCAAGGTCTGGAAAAAATAGACGGAGCTCCTCTTCTCCCAGGGGGCGATCGCTCCTTCCCGGAGGTTGAGGCTCCGGTCCGGGACGATCAAATCCGGATCGAAGTACATTTTGGTTCCCAGCCCGCCGCACTCCGGGCAGGCGCCGTAAGGGCTGTTGAAGGAAAACATCCGGGGGGAGAGCTCCGGATAGCTCACGCCGCAGACCGGGCATGAAAGCTTGGCGGAGAAGAGGTGGTCACCCTTTCCCAACTCCTCCACGATGAGCAGGCCGTCTCCCAGGGTGAGGGCGGTCTCCAGAGAATCCGACAGCCGGGCCCGCAGGCCGCTCTTGACCACCAGCCGGTCGACCACGACCTCGATGTTGTGCTTCCGCTTCTTGTCGGGAGTGATCTCCTCCGCCAGGTCCCTGACCTTCCCGTCGACGCGGACTCGGACGAACCCCTTTTTGCGGACCTCCTCAAAGACTTTCTGATATTCACCTTTTCTACCCCGGACCAGGGGGGCGAGGATGTGTATCCGTGTGCCTTCCGGGAGTGAAGCCACCCGGTTTACGATCTGCTCCACCCCCTGCGAGGCAATCTCCCGCCCGCAGCGGTAACAGAACGGATGTCCCACCCGCGCGAAGAGAAGGCGGAGATAGTCGTAGATCTCTGTCACCGTCCCGACCGTGGAGCGGGGATTTTTGCTTACGGTCCGCTGTTCGATGGAGATCGCCGGGGAGAGTCCTTCGATCGTGTCCACGTCCGGTTTTTCCATAAGTTCCAAAAACTGGCGGGCGTACGCGGAGAGGGATTCCACGTAGCGACGCTGCCCTTCGGCGTAGATGGTGTCGAAGGCCAGCGAAGACTTGCCGGAGCCGGAGACGCCGGTGATCACTGTCAGACAGTTGCGGGGAATCTCTACCTTTACGTTCTTCAGGTTGTGCTCCCGCGCCCCCTTGACAATGATCCGATCGTCGACCCCGGGCCTGGAGCTGTTTCCCCTCCGTCGGTGCGGGGATCGGGTGGTGCTGTGAGAGACCGCAGGGGTCTTCCCCTTTATTGTGTTTCTCCGGCGTGTGGTTTTCTTCAAATTTTGTTCCTCAATAGTTGTCCTAGAGCAGTGTAATAAATATTGTGGGCTAGTGTCTTGTCCCAGCTTTAGTTATACATTTCATGATAATACGCTATTCTCTTTTCCACGTTCTCAAATCCCCCTCAATCCCCCTTTCTCTAAGGGGGAAGTCCTTGGTTCCCCTCTTTTATAAAGAGGGGCCAGGGGAGATTCAGTGTCCTCTCGGGCGAAAGATCCATACTTCAGGCCGGGGTTAATTTACTGAAAAATTTGTCTCGTTATTCTTGGGACAATACACTAGCCCCGATAGTGGCACCAGACGAAGTGTTCTCGGTGGGCCTCTTTCCGGGAGGGGAACGTATGATCGCAACCGGCACCGCGGATCGGACAACGGGGGTGGAAGGGGCAGCCGGGAGGGGGAGTGATCGGGCTGGGGACGTCTCCAGAGAGGAATGGGGGCCGCTTGTCCCGGCGGCCTGGGGCGGGAGCCGGGATAGACGCCAGGAGGGCCTCGGTGTAGGGATGGCAGGGGTGGCGGTAGAGACTTGCGGCCGGGCCCCGTTCGACGATCCGCCCCAGGTACATCACCGCCACGCAGTCACTGATCCGCTCCACCAGGCTGAGGTCGTGGGATATGAAGAGGTAGGCGAGCCCATATTCCCGCTGCAGGTCCAGCATGAGGTTTATCACCTGTGCTTGAATGGAGACATCGAGGGAGGAGACCGGTTCGTCGGCCACGATCAGCCGCGGGTGGAGGGAAAGGGCCCGAGCGATCCCGACTCTCTGCCTTTGACCGCCGCTGAGCTCGTGGGGATAGCGGAAGCGGTCTTCGGGCTTCAGACCTACCTTTTCGAGAAGTCTGGAGACGGCCTCCTCGAGCTTCCCCCGGCTGACCTCACGGTGGAGGAGCAGCGGCTCACCGACTATCTGCTGGATGTTCATCCGGGGGTTGAGAGAGGAATAGGGATCCTGAAAGATTATCTGCATCTCCCGCCGGAGCCGGCGCAATTCCTTCGTAGTCTGGACCCTGAGATTGTCTCCCCCGAAATAGATCTCCCCGGCGGTAGCCTCCAGGAGCCGCAGCACCAGCCTCCCGGTAGTGGACTTGCCGCAGCCGGTCTCGCCGACCAGACCCAGGGTCTGCCCCGCCGGAAGGTCGAAGGTCACCCCGTCCACGGCGTGGACCTTGGCGAGTGTCCGTCGCCAGAAGCCCCCACGGACCGGGAAATACTTCTTCAGCCCGCGAACTTTTAATAGGCTCTCCATTATCGCTCCTCTTCAGACCACCGCGGGCTAAGGCGGAATCCAGCACCGCACCCACTGCCCCGGCTCCTTTTCTTCCAGCAGCGGGGGTCTCTCACGGCAGAGAGGTTGCCTCCGCCGACACCGGGGTTCGAATGCGCAGCCGGGCGGGAGGCGGGAAAGATCGGGGACGGTTCCAGGGATCACCTCAAGGTGGCGGCCTCCTTCCGATGATCGGAGGCCGAGGCTCGGCCGGGAGTGGAGGAGAGCCGAGGTGTAAGGGTGCCAGGGGGAGGCAAAGAGCCTTTTACAGTCGGCCTGCTCCACCACCAGGCCGGCATACATCACCGCTACGTCGTCGACGGCCTCGGCCACCACGCCGAAGTCGTGGGTGATGAGAAAAACCCCCGCCCCCGTGTCGTCCCGAAGCTGTGCGATCAGAAAGAGGATTTGGGCCTGAACGGTCACGTCCAGCGCGGTGGTCGGCTCGTCTGCAATCAGGACCTCCGGATTGCAGGCGAGGGCGATGGCGATCAGGACCCGCTGACGCATACCACCGCTCATCTGGTGGGGGTAATCCCGCGCCCGGTGCGCCGGATCAGGGATACCGACCTTTTCCAATATCTGGACCGCCCGCTCGCGGCTCTCCCTCTTTTTCAGCCCGAGGTGGGTCCGAAAGACCTCTGCCACCTGCTCCCCCACGGTAAAGACCGGGTTGAGGGAGGTCATCGGTTCCTGGAAAACCATGGATATCTCCCGGCCCCGGGTTTTGACCATCTCCTTCTCGGTTAGAGAGAGCAAGTCCCGCCCGCCGAGCCATACCCGGCCGGCGGTGATCCTCCCGGGCGGGCTGGGGATCAGCCGCATTGCGGCGAGGGCGGTGACGGTTTTCCCACACCCGGACTCACCGACCAGACCCAGGGTTCGTCCCCGACCGAGCCACAGACTGAGGCCGGAGACGGCCGGAAAAGATTTTCCCCTGGAGGTGAATTCTACCCTGAGGTCTTCTATCTCAAGGATTTTGTTCAGGATTTTCCCCTCCCCACATCACACCTCTAACCAGAAGGCAACACCACAGTGTACCATAAAGAGGGGAAAATAGTGACCAGAGCGGCCGACGGCCGCTCATTCTAGCTTCAGGAAAATCCGCTCGGCTCGCACCCGCCGGCAGAGTCGGCTCCCTGGCTGTCCCGCCGCGAGGTGAAGACCGAGTACACCCTCTCGGCTTTATTCCCGCCGCAGCGCGGACAGGTAATTTCTCTGGCCGGAAAGCGTTCCCGGTCAGCTTTGTACTTTTCGAAAACCATGGAACAGCCCTGACATCGGTACTCGTATAGAGGCAATCTTGATCCCTCCCTCTGCAGATGGTGCCCGTTTGTTGGGGGTTTTCCAGGAACCGCCCTCCCGGAGCGACCCCTTTCGTATATACTATAGATGCACCGGGTACGGAATAGGAGCAGAAAAATCCAGATGCCGGAATTGCCGGAAGTGGAGACCCTGAACCGGGGACTCCGAAGCGATCTCCTCGGACTCACTCTGGCGCGGGTGAGGATCTTCGAGAGAAAGGTGCTTCGGAAGACCACGCCCCGGACGGTACAAAGCCTGAGGGGAAGGCGTATCCTGGGGGTCAGCCGCCGGGGCAAGTTTCTTCTCCTTCACCTGTCTGACGGCGCAGTTCTTCTCTTCCACCTGAAAATGACGGGAAAGCTCCTGGTGCTTCGGAGCGGGCACGCGCCAGGCCCGCGGGAGCGGCTGCGCCTGGAATTTGCAGAAGGCGACCGGGTGCTCGCCTTCGATGACCAGCGGAAATTCGGGTACCTGGCGGTGATGCGGAACGAGGGGGATTCTCCCGTCCCTCTCCTGGACGAGCTCGGCCCCGACGCCCTCCGGATATCCCGGCGTGATCTGAGGAAGCTGCTGCAGTCCAGCCGACGGCCCATAAAATCCCTGCTTCTTGACCAGCGGGTCATCGCGGGAATGGGAAATATCTACACCGACGAATGCCTCTACCGGGCACAGATACACCCCCGGCAGCGGGCGAACTCCATCTCGTCCGGGAAAATCGCCACGCTCCATCTGGCCATTCGGAGAGTCTTGAGGAGGGCAATCGAGAGCGGCGGCTCGTCGGTCGCGAGCTTTCTCGACAGTCGAAGCACCCCGGGGACTTTTCAGAAGTCGCACCGCGTGTACGGGAAAAAGGGGCAGCCGTGCCGTCGCTGCCGCTCCACTATCGAATACTTCCGCGTCGCCTCGAGGGGAACACATTACTGCCCCTCCTGCCAGAAAATGCCTGCCGGGGGCAGCTGAAGGCCGCTTCCCTAAGGGAACCTGGTTTTTTTTATTGACATTACTCTTCAGGGTTTTATATTCTCTCCAGACATTTCGGATGCAGTGACACAAGGGTGTTTCGCTCCGTCCCGAGAAAAAGAGTGATGACCTACCTGATAAATGAGGAGTGCATTGCCTGCGCGGCCTGTGTGCCGGAATGCGCCGATGAGGCTATTTATGAGAAGGAGGAGACCTACGCCATTGATCCCAAAAAGTGCACTGACTGCGGCACCTGTGCCGAGGTCTGTCCGGTCGAGGCGTGCGTCGCGATGGATTAGGTCTGCATGAAGAAAAAGATCTGAAAGGGAGGAAGTAACATGCCTATCTATACCGAGAAAGTTATGGACCACTTCGAGAATCCCCGCAATGTGGGTGAGATCGAGGACGCCGACGGCATAGGAACAGTGGGGAATGCAGTCTGCGGCGACATAATGAAAATCTACATCAAGGTCCACGACGGTCGAATCACCGACGCCAAGTTCAAGACCTTCGGGTGCGGCGCGGCGATCGCGACCAGCTCCATGACCACCGAGATGGTGAAGGGTAAGACCATCGAAGAGGCTCTGGAAATTACCCGGGAGTCCGTGGCCGAGGCCCTGGACGGTCTCCCCCCCGTCAAGATGCACTGTTCCAACCTGGCGGCCGACGCCCTCCATGCTGCCATCCGGGAGTACGAATGCCGCCAAAAGGGGTGTCAGCCCTGCAAAGAGTCCGGCCCCTAAGAAAAAGGTGTCAGGTCTTGACATGTGACATAAGCCGTTTTGAGGAATACTTTTCAACATTGGTCAAGGAAAGGCCTGTTTAAATCTCTCTCAAGTTTCATGACCCACAGGCCGCACTCATGACCTGTAGGCAGCGTTCATGTCCGTAGAGCGGCGTTCGTTTTTCCCATAGTGTCCCCGGCAGGTCCAACTTGCCGCCCCGTTGTGCCCTGACGAAACAGTAATTTCTCCCGCGTACCCTGAGCCTCCGGGGCGCACTACGCCATAATCTCTTGCCGGCCGCGCAGTTGCGGCTGCGGGGCGTATCTGGCACGGGAGATGCAACATCAGTCGGGCATGAAGAGAATGATGTCCGCCGGGCTGAGGGGACAAAGGGGACACACCCTGCTCGACCTGGCGGGCGTCC
>JAUVQV010000010.1 GCA_030597995.1 Candidatus Rokuibacteriota bacterium | reverse complement strand
GTGGCGGGGAGAGTCATCGCCCTGCGCAAGTTCGGCAAGACGGCCTTCTCCCACCTCCAGGACGGCGGCGACCGGATCCAGATCTATTTCCGCCGCGATTCCCTCTCCGAAAAAGATGTTTCGGCACTCGAAAAGCTCGACCTGGGCGACATCATCGGGGTGGAGGGAAAACTCTTCAAGACCCGGACCGGGGAACTCACCATCGAAGCCGCCACCTTCCGCCTCCTGGCCAAATCGCTCCGCCCCCTGCCGGAAAAGTGGCACGGCCTGAGGGACATCGAGCAGCGGTACCGCCAGCGCTACCTGGACCTGATCGTCAACCCCGCGGTCCGCGAGGTCTTCCTCACGCGGGCCGCCCTGACCGCCGCGATACGGGAATTCTTCACCTCCCGGGATTTCCTGGAGGTGGAGACGCCGATGATGCAGCCGATCCCGGGGGGGGCGGCGGCCCGTCCCTTCCGCACCTTCTACAACGCCCTGGACCAGGAGGTCTTTCTCCGGGTGGCTCCCGAACTGTATCTGAAGCGGCTGGTGATCGGGGGATTCGACAGGGTCTTTGAGATAAATCGCAATTTCCGCAACGAGGGGCTCTCCCGGGAGCACAACCCGGAGTTCACCATGTTGGAGTTCTACCAGGCTTACTCCGACTACCGGGATCTCATGGGCCTGACCGAGGAGCTCTTAGTGGAGCTGGCAAGAAAGGTCACCGGTTCCGAGCGGCTGCCCTATCAGGGAAAAGAGATCGATCTCTCCCCCCCCTGGCCCAGACTCCGGCTGACGGAGTCCCTCTCAACCGTGGCGGGCCTGGAGGAGTCCCAGGTCCGCGACGAAAAATTTCTCCGTCGCCGGGCCCAAGAGCTGGAGATTCCGCATCTGGAAAAATATGGAATCGGCCGCCTCCAGGTGGAACTTTTCGAGCGGCTGGTGCAGCCCACTCTCGAACGACCGACCTTTGTCATGGACTTCCCCAAGGAGGTGTCGCCCCTCGCCAAGGTGCTCCCGGAAGAGCCCGATCTGGTCGAGCGCTTCGAGCTCTTCATCGCCGGCAGGGAGGTGGCGAATGCCTTCTCGGACTTGACCGATCCCCTCGACCAGAGGGAGCGTTTCCAGCGCCAGGTGGAACACCTGGAGGCCGGTGACGACGAGGCGCAGAGGATGGACGAAGACTTCCTCCGGGCCCTGGAACACGGGATGCCTCCGACCGCCGGAGAGGGGATCGGCATCGACCGCCTGGTGATGCTCTATACCGATTCGAGCAACATCCGGGACGTCATACTCTTCCCCCAGCTCCGGCCCGAGAAACCGAAGGAATAAGAGTGGCCCTCGACGTTCTCCCTCGGCTTTTGCCCTGGATCGGCGGGGCGCTCCTGCTGGTGTTGATCTTCCCGTCTCTGGCCTTCGCCGCCCTCCTCCGGATCCTCCCGCTCCTCTTTCCCGCACAGTCTTTCGAAATCCTCGTCGGCGGCCGCGACCTTCGCGGCCGGCGCTTCCCGCGGCTGATATCGGCCATCACCTATATCTCCATCAGCGGAGTGACCCTGGGAGTGATGGCGCTGATCATCGTCATCGCCGTGATGACCGGGTTCGAGGGCGACCTGAGGAAAAAGATCCTCGGCACCAACTCCCACATCATCGTCCTCTCCCGGGGGGGAGGGGCTATCCCGAACTACCTGGAAACTATCGATCTCATTCGCGCCGTCCCCGAGGTGAGTTCCGCGGCCCCTTTCGTCCTCTCTCAGGCGATGCTGGGATCGAAGATCAGCGTCCAGGGGGTGGTGCTGCGCGGGATCGACCCTCACACGGAGAGGCAAGTCACCGACCTGGAGAAAAACCTGGTGGAGGGGAGCCTGGCCGCTCTCAACGACCCGGATCCGGAGGGTCGCTCTCCTCTCATCCTGGGAGTTGAGCTTGCCCGCAACCTGGGAGTCATGCCCGGAGATGAGGTCCGGGTGATCTCGCCCTTCGGGACCACCACCCCGGCCGGAGTCGCCCCCAGCATCCAGTCTTTTACCGTCGGCGGCATCTTCAACTCCGGAATGTACGAGTACGACTCCAGCCTGGTCTACCTTGCCCTACCCATCGCTCAGGACTTGTTTGACATCGGCGACGTCGCGACCGGAATCGAGATCAAGGTCCGGGACTTCGAACGCTCCCGGCAGGTTGCCGCGAAGATCCAGGAAGTACTGGGTGTCCCCTACTGGACCCGGGACTGGACAGAAATGAATCACGCCCTTTTTTCGGCCCTGAAGCTGGAAAAGATCGCGATGTTCATTATCCTGACCCTGATCGTCTTCGTGGCCTCCTTCAACATCGTCAGCTCACTGATCATGAAGGTCATGGAACGATACAAGGACATCGCAGTTCTCAAATCCATGGGGGCGACCTCCGGTCAGGTGCTGCGAATCTTCTTTTTCGGGGGCCTGATGGTCGGAGTGGTCGGCACCGTTCTGGGCGTCATCCTCGGCTGGGGGGCCTGCCTGGCCCTGGAACGATACAAATTCATTTCCCTGCCGAGCACCGTCTACTACATCGATACCCTTCCGGTGGAGGTAGAGCCGGGGATGCTGGCCGTAATCGCGGTCGCGGCCCTGGCCATCACCATGGCCGCCACCGTGTACCCGGCCTGGAAGGCGGCACACATGGATCCGATACCGGCCCTGAGGTACGAGTAACATGCCCCCCCCGATCTTGGAATCCCGGAACCTCTCCAAGTCCTTCCTGAGCGGGAAGCGGACCCTGCAGGTCCTCGACGGACTCAACCTGGAGATCTCTGCCGGCGAGATGGTCTCGATCGTCGGCGCCTCCGGGGTGGGCAAGAGCACCCTCCTGCACCTCCTCGGCGGAGTGGACCGGCCGTCCCGGGGGGAGGTGCTCTACAACGGAGAATCCCTGGCGAAGATGAGCAACGGGGCCCTGGCCCGCTTCCGCAATGCCGCCGTCGGGTTCGTCTTCCAGTTCCACTTTCTGATGCCCGATTTCACCGCCCTCGAGAACGTCATGATGCCGCTGCTCGTGGGCGGGGAAAGGCCGAGCCGGGCTTCCCGGCGGGCGGAGGAACTCCTGGCCGAAGTCGGCCTCACCGACCGCCGCCAGCATCGCCCGGGAGAACTCTCCGGCGGGGAGCAGCAGCGGGTGGCAATCGCCCGCGCGATCGCCCGGGAGGCCCGGGTGCTGCTGGCGGACGAGCCGACGGGCAACCTCGACCGTGAGACCGGACGCTCAACCTTTCAGGTGCTCGAAAAGCTGAACCGGGAGCACGGCCTGACCATGGTCGTGGTCACGCACAACGAGGAGCTGGCCTCGGTGGCGCATCGCTCCCTCCGGCTCACCGAGGGAAGGTTGAGGGTGATACCGTAACGGAGGGGCATCGTGTCCCGGCTCAAAGAGATAGACCTTCCCCGGAGGATCTCGGAAACAGGGCTCGTGGTCCTTTTTCTCATGATCCCGATCTCGGTCAGCGGGATGCAGATCGGCCTCGCCATCGCCGTGACCGGTGCGGTCGCGGACCTGGTCCGCGGCCGCCGGCCGCCGCGGACCCCGCTGGACACTCCGATACTGGTCTTCCTGGGCATCACCCTGATCTCGTCGCTCCTTTCGAGCGACCCCGGGCGCAGCCTCAGGGATTTCGCCGGGGGATGGACCGTCCTGGTCCTCTACCTGATCGCCGGCTATCTCCGGGAGGAGGATCTCATCAACCGCCTCCTGGGCTGCCTCTTCTGGCCGGCCACGTTCGTGGCCGTCTACGCCGTCGCGCAGCACTTTACTGGCTGGGACCTCCTCAGGGACGGGCTGACCGCCCTCGCGCCTCTGGAACCCGGAGGGAGGGTAGTGTATCTTCCCCAGGGGACATTCAGCCACCACCAGACTTTCGCCAACAGTTACTACATGCTCTTCTGCCTCAGCCTGTCTCTCATGCTCGGCCTCCGTTTCCGCGCAGCGCGTCTGGCCTGGAGCGTCCCCACCTTCCTGATCGGCATCGCCCTGGCCTTTTCGTATACCCGGGGCATCTGGCTGGCAGCACTTTTCGCCGTGGTCTTCATTTCCGTTCTCCACAATCCGCGGGTGATGCTCAAGGCCGCCGCGGTGCTGCTGCTGGTCGCAATCGTCACGGTGCTCTCCTCCTCCGGGATCGCCTCCCGCGCCCGTTCCATCTTCGAACTGAAAAAAAACATCGATCGTCTCCTGATCTGGGAGACCAGCTGGAACATGATCCGGGACTATCCCTTGCTCGGAGTCGGCGTCGGAAACTACCGCCAGGTTCAGTCGGAGTATATCCGCGAGGAAACAACGCTGCCGATGAGCCGCTCTCACTCTCACAACATCCTGATGCAGGTCGCCGCGGAGCGGGGGATTTTTGGTCTCCTGGCCTTTTTCTGGCTGTGGTATGTCCTGCTGCAGGAAGGCTTCACCACGCTCCGGCGACTGCGCTTCCGGGCGGGTTTGCGCTATTCCATCGCGTTGGGATCCTTGGCGGGAGTGATCGGATTCTTCCTGGACGGGTTTTTTCAAAACAACTTCGGAGACACCGAGGTGGTGACCCTCTTCTGGGTACTGGTGGGACTGATCATGCTCTGTCGGGAGAACTCTCTCCGCGGAGATCTCCAACCTTCGGGATCCTGAACGGAGTCAAAGAGGAGCAATCCTTAACCCGGGTTAGGCTTCTTCCAGGACATCTGTTCTTCAGCTTTTCAGATTCCTCGACTGCGCCCGGAATGGCAACAGAGGAAAGGCGAAGCGAACAGATAAATGATGCCGGATCAGGAGGTGAGGAGAGTGACAGTCGCCGTGCGGGAGTTGCTCTCGTGGCCCCGGGCGTCCTCGAGTGTCACCTGGAGGATATACAAACCCCGCGCCAGTCCCTCTCCGCAACCGAAGCTGTGAGTCAGGATGGCTCGACCGACGACGCTCAGGTCGAGGTCTCCTCCATCCTCCCAGGCTGCACTATCCTCGAAGGAATTGAAAGAGTCTGTGGTGTGTTGGAAATCGAGGCGAATGAATTCGATGTCATCCTGCAGGTCCTCATACCTGAAAGTGATAGTGTAGTTCTGATTGCACGACACGGAGGTCTTCGAGAGCTGCAGGTCACGAATGAAAGGGCTGACCCTCAATGACGCCCCCGAGGAGGAGAAAAAGTCGCACCCGCTCGCCGCGATCAGAAGCAGCGCCGCCGCCAAGGCCAGTGCTTGTTTACCGGGACCCATGTTTCTCTTTCTCAGAATGTTCTTCGCACCCTGTCATTACAAAAAAATAACGCAAATGCGCTGAAAATGCAATGACCGCAAGACACCCGGGGACTGCCCCAGAGAAGTCCTTCTCAATCTGTCGAGGAGCTTCACAACCGAACCCGGGGCGCCTCCAGGGGACATTCCCCGCACCGGGGTCGTCGCGCACGGCAGTACTCCTTGCCCAGCCTGACGATCAGGGCGTGGTACTCGCCGTACAGGTCCGCATCGGCAGGGAGGCGGGCGGAAAAGAACTCCTGGAGTGCGGCATAGGAATCGGTTTCCATCACGAACCCGTGCCGGGAGAAGATCCGCCGGGTGTAGGCATCCACGACAAAAAAGGGATGGCCGGCGGCGTAAAGGAGGATGGAGTCGGCGGTCTCGGGGCCGATCCCTTTCACCGCCAGGAGCTCTTCCCGCAATCGCGCCGGGGGAAGGGCGAGCATCCGGCGAATACTCCCCCGGTGACGTGACTGCAAGTGACCGAGAAAGCCGAGGAGCCGGACGGCCTTGACGTTGTAGTACCCGGCGGGCCGGATGAGTGCGGCCAGGCGGCCGCGGGAAAGGCCTCGCCAGCGGGCCGGCGCAAGCAGGCCCGCCCGCCGGAGGTTTGCGATCGCCCGCTCCACGTTCCGCCAATTCGTGTTCTGGGTCAGGATCGCCCCGACGATTATCTCGAACGAGGTCTCTCCGGGCCACCACCCCTGGGGCCCGAAGGCCCGGAAAAGAACGCGGTAGATGGACATCAGGTCCGCGGTCCCCACCCGCCTCCCCCTGCGGCTCTTTTTATTCAAATGGCGGATCCCACTGCACTGTTTCAAGGGCGCTTGACAGTGTCGGGGTGATAAAATAGCATTATTCGCTTGCTGGCGGTGTAGCTCAGTTGGTCAGAGCATGCGGCTCATATCCGCAGAGTCGGTGGTTCGAGTCCACCCACCGCCACCAATATTTCCAGGACTTTCCCCATTTGTTATTCGGTGGTCATGACTCGCCGAGAGCGAAGGGGGTATCCCCAGTACCTCATGACACATAAACAACAAATGGGGGAACTCCTTTAATATTTCCTCTTGACTTGGGGTGGTCTATTAAATATACATAATAGGTCATCGATCGAGCATCCAGGAGGGGTCACTATCATGATCCTCACAAACTTGAGCAGATACCGGGACGCCGGTCTCCTATTTCTTCGAATCGGGCTCGGCGCCATGTTCCTCTATCACGGCCTGCCAAAAATCATCGGCGGATCCGAAAAGTGGGCGACGCTGGGCACGGCGATGCAATACACCGGCATCGAGTTTCTGCCGGCCTTCTGGGGATTCATGGCCGCATTTTCAGAATTTTTCGGAGGCCTGTGTCTCATTCTGGGTCTGGTCTTTCGCCCGGTCTGCATGCTCCTCGCCATTACCATGGCGGTGGCGACTGCCATGCACCTCGGCCGGGGAGACAGCCTCCAAGTCGCCTCTCATGCCATCGAAAACGGCATTGTCTTTCTCAGCCTGATCTTTATCGGTCCCGGCAAATACAGCTTCGACGGCAATTAATCCTGCTGGAGACCGGTCAGAGCCGCCCTTACCGCACTTCTCACGGGATTCTACCGGAGGCCGCCTCGAGGACCGAGGCCTGCAGCATCACATCCACGCGCCGCACCCGCCGCAGGGAGTCATACCCCACCAGGAAGCGGGAATAGAAATCCTCGTGCTCATCAGCACCGCCCAGCCTGATCTCCTCCCCGTTGGGGATGGTAACCTCGGTGTGCAGATCGCTGAACACTACGCTTCGGCGCTTTTGTCCCAACTGGTACGCGAATTCGGGAGTGAGACGGACCCGAATGTAGTCGCCGCCGATCACCGTGGGCCGGACCGCCAGCCGCGAGCGCACTTCCTTCCACTCCACATCGGCCTTGAGGTACGCGCGGTTCTGGCCATACGCCAGCAGCCAACTCTGGTAGGGGATCTCCCGGCCGACCTCGATCTTCGCCCCCCTGCCACTCGCGACGACGACGGACTGAGCGGAAAGGCGAGTCTTCGAAACTTTACGGCCTTTCAGGTTCAGAAGGGCGCTCGACACCCCGGTGCCGGCCGAGGCCGTCAGCAGCAGCTGGCCGGTGACGCCCACCTCGGCCTCCCGGCCGTTTTCGCGGTCGACAAAGCGCACCTCGACCCGGACTTCCCTCACTCGATCTTCCTGAGCCCCGGCCGCCGTTAAGGCCATGGATATCACAAGAAACGGGAGCACCGCTGCGGAACTGAACCGATTTCTGGTCGGCATCTTCTTTATTATTTCTCCGCCGCGGGGGTGGAGGCCGCGGCGGACCAAGATGCTACCCGCAGGGGAAAGGGATGTCAATCCACGGAACTTGTGAAGGGGCCAAAAAATTGGGTTTTAAAATCCCCAGGGACATGTTACACTCCGTCACCAAAGTCGGAAAATGAGGACATATCTGTGCTCCGGATGAAACTCAGAACCAAGGTGGCCCTGATCGTCGGGGGCATTATTGCTGTCACGGGCGGTACGGCCGCCATCGTCCATGTCCGGGGCCTGACTGCGGAGCTGCAGGAAGTCCTTCAGGTCAAACCTCTCTTTCTCGGCCGGGGCCTGGCTGGGGACATCGCAAAACTCCTCGACCTCGGCCGCGACCTGAAGGACATCGAAGATCTCTCACAAAGGTGCCGGACCCTGGGGGCGGACGATGATCTCGCCCACGCCATGGTCGTGGACTCCTCCGGAGCGGTCCTCTGTCACAACGACCCGGAACAGGTCGGTCTGAAGGTGAGCGGGGAACTTCTGGTTGACGCGGCGGAGCCGGAGGCGGTCACACAGAGTGCCATCAATCTCCCGGGGGGAAGGATTTACAACACTCTGATACCGCTCCGCGACAAGCGCGGCCAGTATCGAGGAGCGGTCATGATCGCCCTGAAAGGGGAAGTCGTCAGCCGGCGGGTAACCAAACAGGTGCGCGCCGTTATGATAATCGGGGGCCTTAGCTTTGTCATCATGATCCTTGCCATCACCCTCTTTATCAACCGCAAAATCAGCCGCCCCCTGGTTCGCCTGGCAGACACCTCGGCGGCGGCGGCCGAGGGGGACCTCGCCCAGAAGATCGAGACCGATGCCCGCGACGAGATCGGCGAGCTCTACACCGCCTTCAACAGCATGCTGAAAAATCTCCGGGAGCTGCAGGGGCGGGTGGCCGCTTCCTTTTCCAGGCTGGAGCAGGCGGTGGGAGACGTCACCGACCTCTCCAGCTCGCTGCAGAGCGGATCGGAAAAGCAATCCCTTTCCGTGGATGAAATATCCACCATCGTGGAGAAGATGAACGAAAAAACCCGGGAGGTCACTACCAACATGCAGCGCCTCTCCAAGACCTCGGAAGAAACCTCCTCTTCGACCATGGAGATGATGGCCTCCATCGAGGAGGTGGCTTTGAGCTCCGAGTCCCTCTCCACCGCCGTGAATCAGACCTCTTCCTCGATGGAGCAGGTCCTGGCGTCCAACAAGGGGGTGGACAAGAACATCGAATCTCTAAACGCGCTCATCGCGAACACCGCCTCGGCGGTGACGGAGATCGACGCCAGCATCAAGCAGGTCGAGTCCCTGTCGCAGGAGTCTCGGCTGCTCTCGGAGGAAGTCACGGAGAAGGCGCAGAACGAGGGGAATGCCGCTGTCGCGGAGACCATCTCGGAGATGCACAAGATCCGGGACGCGGTCACCACCCTCTCCGCGACCGCGTCGAAGCTGGGCAGCAGCGTCGGAAACATCGGGGAGATCCTCACCGTGATCGACGACGTGGCCGACCAAACGAACCTTCTGGCCCTGAACGCCGCCATCATCGCCGCTCAGGCCGGGGAGCACGGGCTCGGTTTTGCGGTGGTGGCTGAAGAGATCCGGGAGCTGGCCGAGCGGACCTCCTCTTCCACTAAGGAGATCGCCAAGGTCATCACCGGAATCCAGACCGAAACAAAGAACGTCGGCGCCCTGGTGCAGGAAGGCGTAGGAAGGGTCGACCGGGGGGTAGCCGCGGTTGGAAGAACCGACGAGGCCCTGAAATCCATCATCAGCAGCACGGAAAAAGCGGCGGAGATGAGCAGCCGCATCGCCCTGGCAACCAGGGAGCAGGCCTCCGGCAGCCGCGATGTTTCACGTTCCGTCCACGAGGTCTCACAGCGGGCCTCCGAGATATCCAGGGCGACCACGGAGCAGAGCCACGGGAGCGAATTCATCCTCCAGGCCATAGAGAATATGCGGGAAATGGCCGAACAGGTTCGCAAGGCAACGGTGGAGCAATCCACGGGAGCCAAGCTCATCGCCCGGGCCGGGGAAGGCTCATCCAGCCTCGCCCAGGAGGTGAGCCGGTCCTCCCAGGCCGGCAGGGAAATGAGTGAGCGCGTGCTTGACGAAGTGGGGAACATCAGGGCCGGCACCAGAGAAGCCCTGACGGTCGTCACCCGCATGAACGAGATCGTCGAGCAGTTCGGCACCCTCGCCCAAAACCTGAAATCGACTCTCAGCCAGTTCCACACCTGATACCGCGGCCGGAGGGAGGCCCCCTTCGATGATCCTGCCTCGCTTTCGCACCATGATCGCCCGTCACCGGCTGATGGAGCGCGGCATGAAAGTGCTCGTCGGCGTCTCCGGGGGTCCGGATTCCGTCTGCCTCCTGCACCTGCTCCTTGAAATCCGGGAGCGGGAGGATCTGGAGTTGGAGGTGGGTCACTTCAATCACGGGCTTCGGGGACGGCAGGCCGACCGCGATGCGGAGTTCGTCCGCGACCTTGCCCGGCGTGCCCGCCTCCGTTTTCACCTCGGGAGGGCCACCCCTTCCGCCGCGACTCTCAAAAAAGGAGAATCCCGGCAGGAGGCGGCCCGTTCCGAGCGCCTTTCATTTTTCCTGAAGCGGGCCTCGAAAAGCGGCTGCCGGAGGATCGCCTTCGGCCACAACGCCGATGATTTGGCCGAAACCATGGTGATGCGTTTTCTGGCCGGCACCGGCCCGCCCGGGCTGGGCGGCATTCCCCCGGCCAGCCACGGCGGGGTCGTCATCCATCCGCTGCTCGCGATCGGCCGTGGAGAAATCGAGGGCTACCTGAAAAAAAGAACGATCGCTTTCCGGATCGACCCCACCAACCTCCGGCCCCGCTATCTCCGCAACCGGGTGCGGCTGGAACTGCTCCCGCTTCTCACTCGCGAGTACAATCCACGCCTCATCGCACGTCTGGGAGAGCTGGCGTCTTTTCTCAGGCGGGACAATGACTGCCTGGAGGAGCTGGCCCGCTCGGTTCTCGATCGCTCCCGCCGGCAGGGAGGGAAAATAACCTTCCCGGCGGCCC
>JAUVQV010000013.1 GCA_030597995.1 Candidatus Rokuibacteriota bacterium | reverse complement strand
TATTCGGCTACCTGATCGGTCCTGGGGGATTCGGTTTTCTTCCTCACGCCGGAGGCGAAATGTTTTCCGTCGTTGCCACTGTGGCCCTGGTCATGGTGGGATTCCTGCTCGGTGAAAAACTTACGCTCGCGTCCCTTCGCGAGATTGGAAGAGAGGTCTTGTGGATATCGGTCGCCGAAGTAATCGCCACCGCCGGCCTGGTGCTGGCCGGTCTGCTTCTGCTCGGGGCGCGGATTGAGGTGGCCCTTCTGCTCGCCGGAATCGCCACCGCCACCGCTCCGGCGGCGACGATCGATGTCGTCAACGAGGCCGGCGCGGACGGACCCCGCACCCGTACCCTGCTGGGTATCGTCGCCGTCGACGACGCCTGGGGCCTGATCGCCTTCAGCGTCCTGCTCGCCGTAACCGAGGCCCTGAGTGGACGGGGCACTACCATCGAGCCACTCCTGAGTGGCGCCTGGGAGTTGGGAGGGGCCTTTGTGGTCGGGGTCGGTCTGGGGATCCCGATGGCCTTTTTAACGGGACGCATCCGCCCCGGGGAACCTACCCTGGTTGAGGCCCTGGGAGTGGTCCTGCTCTGTGGCGGAATAGCCATCTGGCTCGGAGTTTCCTTCCTCCTGGCTTCCGTGGTTCTCGGAAGCGTGGTCGCCAATCTGGCGCGACACCACACGCGCCCTTTCCACGCCATCGAGGGTATCGAGTGGCCTTTTATGATCCTGTTTTTTCTTCTGGCCGGCGCTGCGCTCCACACGGAAGCGCTCGTTCAGGTCGGTGTGCTGGGATCCGGGTATGTCATTCTTCGGATCCTGGGCCGCTTCGCCGGCGCCTGGGCGGGGGGGGTCCTGAGTCATGCCGATCCGGTGTTGCACCGCTGGATGGGACTGGCCCTGATGCCCCAGGCTGGTGTGGCTATGGGGATGGCGCTCATCGTCACCCAGAGACATCCAGAACTCGGCAAGACGATTCTCCCCATCGCCATCGCGTCGACGGTGATCTTCGAAGTGGTCGGGCCGGTTATGACCAGGAACGCGCTTTCCCGCTGGGGTGAGGTGCGCTCCGGTCGCTGAGCCTCTCCGGCGTCCCCGGAGACGCATAAATATCTATAAATACAAATAGTTAGGTGTAGGATCGCTCCCTCGGAGGCAGCCGTCACGGGGGCAGAAGTGCGGCATCGGCGGCGCCTTGCCCCCGGTTCGGATATCCGGGGACAATGAGGTGGGGAGAGATCGGCGGCCGACCCCCGGTCACGGCCGAAAAAAAGTGATCTCAAGTGTTGCTTTTTTTTTGCCAAGACATATATTTAGATCTGATATCAACAGGGGGAAGTGTTGTCTGGTTTTTTTTCCGATCAGCTTCTTGACGAAATCAGGAGCGCGAATTCTATTTACGAGGTCGTTTCCGAGTACGTCCCTCTGAAAAAGAGTGGGCGGAGCTTCAAAGGATTGTGCCCGTTTCACACCGAGAAGACACCCTCTTTCATCGTGAACCCGGAGCGACAGATAGCCCACTGCTTCGGCTGCGGTGAGGGAGGCAATGTTTTTGGTTTTATTATGAAAAAAGAGAATATCAGCTTTCCGGAGGCGGTCCGGTTTCTGGCCCAGCGCCGGGGGATACCGATACCGGGAGGGTCTGCCCGCTCCTCGAAAGAGCACAAAGGGGAAGTGGAGCGGCTGCGGGAGGCCAACACCGCCGCCGCGGAGCACTATCGAAACAACCTGGTGGGAGCGCCCGGGGTGAAAGCGAGGGCCTACCTTCTCTCCAGAGGGATATCGAGAGAAATAATTGACGGTTTTTCAATGGGTTATGCTGCGCCGGGTTGGGATAAGCTTGCGCGTGCCCTCTCGTCACAGGGTTTTACTGTTCCGGAGCTGCTACAAGCCGGCCTGCTGGTGCCGAAATCGGGATCGGGCCATATCGACCGTTTCCGGAACCGGCTGGTTTTCCCTATTTCCGACGCCCAGGGGCGAGTGGTCGGTTTCGGCGGCCGAGTCATGGGCGAGGGGGAGCCGAAGTACCTCAATTCCCCAGAGACCACCCTCTATCACAAAGGGCGGGTACTCTACGGCCTGTCCCACTCCAGGGAACACATCCACCGGGAGGGTTTTGGGATAGTGGTGGAGGGATACTTTGACTTCCTGATGGTTTTTAACGCCGGTTGTAAAAATGTGGTCGCCACCTCCGGGACGGCTCTCACCGAGGGCCATATCGGGTTGATGCGAAGGTACAGCGACCGCTGGACACTGGTCTTTGACGGTGATAACGCCGGTATTCGCGCTGCCAAACGGAGCCTGGAGCTTTTCGTGGAGCACGGGATGTTCGCCCGGGTGGTCCTCCTCCCGGAGGGAAAGGATCCCGACTCCTTCATCAGAGAGCGGGGAGGAGAGGACTTCCGAAGGCAGGTAGAAGCGGCGGAGAACCTTATGGACTTTTTTATCCAACGCATCATTAAAGACCACCGGATTGGGCAGGTTGAGGGAAAAGTGGCCGCCGTCCGAGAGGTCGTGCCGGTCCTGGCCAAGGTGCGGGGAAGGGTGGAGCAGGCGGAATACGTCGGAATGGCCGCGCATCGTCTGGCGGTCAAGGAGGAAGTCCTCTGGTCCGAGGTACAGGCTGCGGCGTCTAGGAATCGCGGTGGGCGGACCTCCTCGGCCCCGTTTCCGGTCCCCGCGGAGCCTGGAAGAGCTGCGGAGGTGGAATTGGTCAAAACGATGCTCGCCTGTGGTCCGGTGGCGGCAGAGGTAAGAGCGCAGCTTCCGCTGGAGGATTTCGAAAGTGATCTTTGCCGGAAAGTGGCAGGTTCAATCTTTGCCTTCCTTGACCGGGGGGTGAAGGAGGATTTCGGCGAGCGACTGCAGTTCGATGATGAGAGCATGAACAGGCTGGTGGCTTCCTGGTTGATCGCCTCCGGACCGCTCTTGACGGAGGAGGAGTTCCGCCGGGTGGCGAGGGACTGCCTGTCGCGCCTCACCCGCCGCCGGGTCGAGAGAGAAAGCCGGCTCCTCCAGGAGAAGATCTGCCGGGCTGAAAAGGCCGGGGAGAAGGAGACGGTAAATAAACTCTTGGCGATCAAACACGATTTATATTCACAAATTCAGCACTGATAATAAATGGTTAGGAGGGAGCGGAATGCAGGAACTGCGTAAAAAGGAGAGTTACGATCAGGTCAAGCAACTCATACACCTCGGAAAGGAGAAAGGGTTTCTCACCTACGATGAGGTGAACGACCACCTTCCGCAGGATGTTATTGCGGGCGACCAGATTGACAATATCGTGATGATGTTCGGGGAGGAAGACATAGAGCTGATCGACTCCTCGGAGGAGGCACGTTTCCGCCAGGTGCGTCTCCAGGGAGAGAAGACCCTCGGTGAGGGGCCGGCTGAGGAAGGGGCGGAGCTGGATCTCACCCCTGGGGCGATCGGCAAGACCGATGACCCGGTGCGGATGTATCTGCGCGAGATGGGGACGGTTCCTCTCCTCACCCGGGAGGGGGAGGTGGAAATCGCCAAACGTATCGAGAAGGGGCGGCAAGCGGTCATGGAAGTGATCTCGAGGATGCCCTTCGTCTGTGAGGAAGTGGTGAAATGGCGAGGGCAACTGGACAGGGACGAGGTCCGGATGCGGGACATAATGGTTCTGGGCAGCGATGACGATGAGATCCCTGAAGAGATAGAGGAATCACAAAGAGACAAGGCCATCCAGCGCTTGAGGGCAGTTGAACGTCTCAACCGGCGGACAGCCGCCCTGGCCCAGAAGATCCGGGGCCGCGTTGTCAAGGGGGAGGAGAGGAAAAAAGCTGTCGGGAGCCTTCAGACTGCCCGGGAGCAACTTTGCCAGGCTGTCCAGGACTTGAAATTCCACCCCACGCAGGTAGAGAAGTTCGGCCACATGCTGAAAGAGGCGGCAACCCATCTCCGCAGCGCCGAGGTGGAGGCTGCTCAGAGTTACCGGAGGCTGAGGCTTGATATCCCGGAGTTCAAAAAGCTGGTCCGGCGAGCGAAAGCAAGCAACCGTAGCAAGCTCTCAGCAGGGGGGAAGAGAAGCATTTCCCGGGAGGCTGTCCTGAAAGCCGAGCGGACCTACCGCGACGCCCGGCGGAAGGTCAAACTGGTTGAGCAAAAGGTGGGACTGTCCAGTAGCGAAATCAAAGAGCAGGTGGGAATCATGAAACGGGGGGAGCGAAGGGCCGGCATAGCGAAAAGCGAGCTGGTGGAAGCCAACCTCCGCCTGGTGGTCTCAATCGCCAAGAAGTACACTAACCGGGGGCTGCACTTCCTGGACCTCATCCAGGAAGGGAATATCGGCCTGATGAAAGCGGTCGATAAATTCGAGTACCGCCGGGGATATAAGTTTTCGACCTATGCCACTTGGTGGATACGACAGGCGGTCACCCGGGCGATTGCGGATCAGGCCAGGACCATCCGCATCCCGGTCCACATGATCGAGACCATCAACAAATTGATACGTACCTCACGCCAGCTCGTCCAGGAAGTCGGACGCGAGCCGACCCCGGAGGAAATCGCACAGAAGATGGACATGCCGATCGAGAAAGTGCGCAAAGTCCTAAAGATTGCGAAAGAACCGATCTCCCTTGAGACCCCCATCGGAGAAGAAGAGGACAGCCACCTGGGAGACTTCATCGAGGACAAGAACAGCCCCTCGCCCTCAGAGGCGGTGTCCGCATTGAACCTCAAGGAGATGACCGACTCGGTTATGATGACCCTCACCCCGCGAGAGGAGAAGGTTCTCCGGATGCGCTTCGGTATTGGAGTACCCTCCGACCACACTCTGGAGGAGGTCGGACAGCACTTTGAAGTTACCCGGGAGCGCATACGGCAGATCGAGGCGAAGGCCTTGCGAAAACTGCGACACCCCAGCAGAAGTAAGCGGCTGAAGAGCTTCGTTGAAGTACAGTAACGGTACTGTCCTTTGACTTGACAGGAGGCAGGCCTGAACTATAATGGCCCCCTTGGGCCCATAGCTCAGTTGGTAGAGCCACCGGCTCATAACCGGTAGGTCCTAGGTTCGAGACCTAGTGGGCCCACCAGAACTTGCGAGCGGTAGCCTTCGGGGAGTATTTGGAAGAAGCGGACACCGAAATCGGGCAGGCACGCCCCGGCCGCAGATGGGCGGGGCGGTGGCATCGGAGTGCACCCAAGGGTGCGCTTTTTCTTTTTAGGGGGCTGGTAAAAAGCCTGCCGGAGAGGCGGTGCGGATGATCCGGGTGGGTGATATCGCCCGGATCATAGAACGTTTCGCTCCATTATACCTGGCCACGCCGGACGACAACTCCGGCTTGCAGGTCGGAGATTTCCGACAGCCGGTTCGCGGGGTCATGGTGGCCTTGGATGCTTATCCGGAGGCGGTGCGACGTGCCGCGGCGGTCAAAGCAAGTCTTCTCGTTACTCACCACCCTCTCTTTTTTGAGCCCTGCAGAAAAATAGACACTGCCTCCGCAACCGGAGCCGCCGCGGCCGCCGCCGTGGCTGCCGGTCTCAGCATTTACTCTGCGCACAGCAACCTTGACTCCGCCCCACGGGGATTGGCCTACGAGTTGGCCCAGGGACTGGGGCTGTCGGAGATCGAATTCATTGCCCCGCCGGCCTCTTCTGGCCGGAGCAAGTTGACGGTATTCGTCCCGGAGCAGGATGTGGCGGTGGTGCACCGGGCTATGGCCGAGGCCGGGGCGGGCCTTATCGGGCACTACGACCACTGTGCGTTCATGGCACCGGGAGAGGGGGTCTTCCGTCCCCTGGAGGGATCGAGGCCGTCGGTGGGGGTAAAGGGAACGCTGCAAAGGGTCCGGGAAATGAGGTTGGAGATGCTGGTTGAGGATAGGGCGCTCGCAGAGGTGGTGGCTGCCATGCGCCGCGCGCATCCTTATGAAGAGGCGGCCTTTGACATTTTTCCTCTCCGGCCGGGACACACTGCCGGCCTGGGCTGCATCGGCAGGCTCCCAAAGGTGGGCCTGGCGGAACTTGTCCGGGGGATGGGACGGAGGTTCCGGGCCGACGTGCGTCTCACGGGCCGCGCGCCCACCAGGATAGACACCGTAGCAGTGGTGCCGGGGAGCGGTGGGGGCCTGGTGTCTGAAGTCTCCCACCGTGGGGCGCAAGTATTAGTCACGGGAGAAGTACGGTATCACCAGATGCTGGAGGCGGAGCATCTCGGTCTTGGGGTGATCGAATTGGGGCACGACCGATCCGAGATGCCGGCCGTGGGGCTGCTGGCGGGGATTATCCGGAGCGGCCTGGCAAAAGAGGGAAAGCCGGTCCCTGTGAGGACCTATCGGAAGCCGCAGACCGGCAGATATCTGCTGAGGCACAAAAGGGGTGATTGAGGCGTGGAACCGCAATTGAAGATGCTCATCCGGCTGCAGGAGCTGGACAACGAGATAGGCGGTCTGCAGCGGAAGCTGGGAGAGATACCCGGGAAGGTCAACGAGCTGAAGACCAGGTACCGTGTGGCCGAGGAGGAACTGGAGCGGGTCCGGGCAGAAATTGAGGCCTCGCAAAAAGAGAGTCGCCGGGCGGAAAGGGACCTCGACACCCACCTTGAAAAAATCCGCAAGCTCCAGGATCAGCAGTATCTGGTGAAGACCAATAAGGAGTATCAGGCCCTCTTGAGCGAACTGAACAGGCTCAAGGACGAACAGAGTGAGCTGGAGGAAAAGATCCTGACCTTGATGGAGGACGGGGGGAAGGTGGAGACGAGTATCGTCACACTGGAACAAAAAGTCTCGCACGAAAAAAGTATCTTTCAGGCCGGGGAATCACGACTCCTGAAGGAGAGCGAGAGGCAGAAGACCGAGCTGGAAGCACTGGAGGCCCGAAGAAAAGAATTGACTTCGGGGATCACCGAGGAAAATCTCCAGACCTACACCAAGGTCAAAAAATACCGAGGGGTGGCGGTGGCGGAAGTAAGGAATGAAATCTGCCTCGGTTGCCGGGTGAGCCTTCCTCCCCAGAAATACGCAGACGTCATGAAGAACGATTCCGTCGGGACCTGCTCCCACTGCCATCGCGTCCTCTACTACAAACGCCCGGAAGGGCAGCTCCGGGAGGATGAACAGTGAAGGAGAAATCACGGTCAGTTCTCGAGGCGCTCTCGGCCACCTTGGAAGTCAAAGAGGTCTTGCGCCGCTTTCCAGGGCTGGGGCGTGAGGGATTGCGGCAGGTGCTGGCCGAGGCGGCGGCGGGATTTTCGCCCCCATCCCGCGGCAAACCGGGGGAACTGGTGGCATACATCGATGGCGCCTCCCGGGGAAACCCCGGAGAGGCCGGAGCGGGAGCGGTGTTTTTGGATTCCGAGGGAAATGTGGTAGAGAAGATATCACTTTACCTTGGTCGAGCTACCAACAACACGGCCGAGTATAAGGCCCTGATTCTGGCCCTTCGACGAGCGCGGGAACTGGGAGCGGGAAAGCTTCAGGTATATTCGGACTCCGAACTCCTTGTTCACCAGATCAACGGGCGTTATCGAACGCGGGTTCCGCACCTCCAGAAGCTCTGCCAGGAGGCCATCCGATTGATCCGCGAGATCGGCCAGGTGAATATTTCTCACATCCAGAGAAGCGAGAACTTGAAGGCGGACAAGCTGGCGAACCGGGCCATTGACCATCGCCTGAAAGGATAATATAGTTTCTGCAGGTGCCAGAGTCGGCCGGGCGACCGCCGGTCCCATGAGCAACACGGGGCGGGAGGAAAGTCCGAGCTCCACAGGGCAGGGTGCTCCGTAACGCGGAGTCCCGGTGACGGGAAGGAAAGTGCCACAGAAAACACACCGCCTCGACGCCCCAGGTACAACTGGGGCGCTGCGGTAAGGGTGAAATGGCGAGGTAAGAGCTCACCGCTTCCCCGGGTGACCGGGGAAGGCTGGTAAACCCCACCCGGAGCAAGACCAAATAGGCTCCACCTTCCCACCAGGGAAGAAGGCGGCCCGCCTGTATTTCCATTACGGAAGGGTGGAGCGGGTACGGTCGCTGGAGGCGCCGGGTAACCGGCGCCCTAGAGAAATGGTCGCCACCCCGGTACGCATACGGGGTACAGAACTCGGCTTACAGGCCGGCTCTGGCACTTTTTTACGGACGTAATTACTCTCAGCGTACCTGATGTTGGATATGACCGAGAGAAAAAGTTTCAGCTTCTGCGGCTTGGAGTTGCCGAACAACATCTTCCTGGCTCCGATGGCCGGCATCACCAACCGTGCGTTCCGCAGGGTAGCGCTCTCCCTGGGGTGCGGGATGGCCTGGACGGAAATGATCTCGGCGGAGGGATTGGTTCGGGGCGACCGGAAGACCGAGGCCTACCTCCCGGATCGGGATGAGGGAAGCCGGGTGGCCGTCCAGATTTTCGGTCGGAAGCCGGAAGTGCTCCGAGACGCCGCGGCAATCATTGACTCCGGTCCCGCCGCCCTGATAGATATCAACCTCGGTTGTCCGGCGCCAAAGGTTGCCCGTGGGGGGTCTGGCGCCGCGCTGCTTCGTGAACCGGACAAGGTGAGAAAGATTCTGGAAGCTGTGTGCCGGGTGGTGCAAAAGCCGGTCACGGTCAAGATCCGCTCCGGGTGGGATGAACAAAGCCGAAACGCAGTCGAGGTGGCGAAGGTGGCCAAGGACTCCGGGGCGGCAGCGGTTATCATTCACGGCAGGACCGCCAAGCAGGGCTTCTCCGGAAGGGCGGATTGGGGGGTGGTCAGGGACGTGGTTCAGAAAGTCGGGGTGACGGTAGTAGGCAGCGGAGACTTGACAACGCCGCCAGAGGTCGCCACGGCCCTGCGGGAGAGCGGGTGCGCCGCGGTGATGATCGGACGGGCCTCCCGGGGTAATCCCTGGATTTTTCAGCTGGTGGAGGCCTGCCTTAGCGCCCAACAGGGCGTTCGGCCCTCCGTGGAGGAGGTCGGGCGGGTCATGCTCTGGCACCTGGAAATGTCACTCACGGAGTTCGGGCCGCACCGGGGTTTGGTCCAGATGCGGCGGCCCCTGACCTGGTACAGCCGGGGATGGCCGGGAGCAGGGGATTTCCGCCGTCGAATCATCCGGCACGATGAGCCGGCTATGGTCCGCCGTGAAATTGAGTCCTTTGTGCGAGCGGCTCTGGAGACGTCATCCCCGAAAAAGCCGGCGGACGAGGAACTTACTAGGGTTCCTCCGTCTCGGGTTCCTCCGTGAACGCCGTCGGCTCCGGTTGGAAGACTACCTGGTCGGCGAACACCTGCTGAAGCTGCGGGAGCGGGTCAGCCAGGGGAGGGAACACCGTGAGGACTACAAAGACCTGGACGTCCTCGGTAAGGTCAAACCCTGCGCTCTCCAGGCTTTCCCGGTAAGCCTCAATCGGTATCCTGATCTCGTCGTCGGAGTTGGAGTGCCTCACGTTGTGGCTAAAGATCAACTCGTCCACAGTGGGCAAGCCTCCCTCGAGTTCGCCGGAGTCCTCGTTCTCTGTCTGTCCGACCAGCTTCTGGGTGTAGAACTCGATAGTGATGCGGTGTGTCTTGTCGTGAAAGGTCAGAGAATCTGAAAACTCGTTGAAGTACTCCACGGTTACGGCGACACCGTCAAATTCAATATCGGAGTCCCAGCGGTCCCAGGTCATCGAGAAATCGATGAACGATAGGCCCCTGATCCTGGAAGAGGTATCTATGGGATCGAGAGGGTTCGAGCAGTCGCCGAAGGAAAAGATGGCAAGAATAGCCAGAAGGCACGTTAGTTTCCGGCCCGGAAACGACATCACCCTGACCTCTTAGAGAGAGGACTGGTTACCGCCCCCCAGTATAAACTGGTGGAGCTGAGGGGGATCGAACCCCTGACCTCATGAATGCCATTCATGCGCTCTCCCAGCTGAGCTACAGCCCCACACCAGCAGGTGTGATACGCTTCTTTTCTCTGTG
>JAUVQV010000028.1 GCA_030597995.1 Candidatus Rokuibacteriota bacterium | reverse complement strand
CGCGCGCATTCGTGAGAGCGGCCGTGGCCAGCTTCTCATGGAGTTCGGATTGCGCCGGGGTCAGGACAAGGGTGCCAACGCCGGCGCGCGCGCGGCTCTCATCGGCGGGGCGGATTTCACTTCCAACATCGGTATTTCCCACGTCCTGGGGTATCAGCCGATGGGCACGCACGCCCACAGCATGGTTCAGGTTTTCATGGCCCTGGGAGGAGGCGAGCTGGCGGCCTTCCGCGCCTATGCCGACCTTTACCCTGACAGCTGTCTACTGCTGGTAGACACCATCGACACCCTCGAAAGCGGCATTCCCAATGCCATCAGGGTCTTCGAGGAATTACGGCGCAAGGGTCACACGCCGGTCGGTATCCGGCTGGACTCGGGCGACCTGGCATATCTCAGCATTCAAGCCGCCAAGATGATGGACGGGGCGGGTTTTCCGGACACCACGATAGTCCTGTCGAACCAGCTCGATGAACTCGTCATCTGGCAGATTATTACCCAGATCCTCGAGGAAGCACCGCATTATGGTGTTGATCCGGACCGACTCGTCGGCCGGCTGGTGTACGGGGTGGGCACGCGGCTCATCACCTCTGCCGGCCAATCGGCCCTGGACGGAGTGTATAAACTGGTGGCAGTGCGCCGTGACGGGGAGTGGGTGCCGGCTATTAAGATCTCGGAAACTAGGGAAAAAACGCTCAATCCGGGACACAAACTCGTCTGGAGAGTGTATGACCAGCGGAAAAAAGCCACTGCCGACCTCCTCGGGCTCGACGATGACAGACCATGGGAGATGCCGCAGATCATATTGCATGATCCGACAGAGCACAGCAGATACCGGACGCTCCACCGGGACAGCATCTCCGAAATAGAGCCCCTCCTCGTCGAGGTGTTGTAGGAAGGCCTGACGGTTTGCGATGTGCCTTCTATCGAGGAGATGCGCGAACGCCGCCGGGCCGATATGGAGCGGCTGGACCCTGGAGTGAGGCGGCTCATGAATCCGCACGTGTATCACGTCTCTCTCTCAGAGCGATTGTGGAATCTCAAACAGGAGCTGATCGCTTCCGCAAGATAGCCGAGAGAAACGAGGGAGGTGGGTGTCGATGGAGTCGGAGCAGGCACTTTTAGCGGTAGATGTGCAGAATGATTTTTGTCCCGGTGGAGCCCTGGCGGTACCCGAGGGAGACGCCGTCGTGCCGGTGCTGAACAGGTATGTCGATTTTTTTGCCGCCCGGGACCGTCCGGGGTTTGCCTCACGCGATAGGCACCCCGAAAAAACCGCCCCTTTCAAGGATGTTGGGGGAGTGTGGCCGAGGCACTGCCTCCAGGGAACAGAAGGAGCTCGTTTCCACCCTGGGCTGGAGGTGCCGGAGAACGCGATAATCATATCGAAAGGTATGAATCCGGAGGAGGATAACTACTCGGTATTTGACGGTTATGACTCCGGGGGGAGGAGTTTTCTCCAGGTCCTCAGAGAGTCTGGGACGAAGGAACTTTACATCGGCGGACTGGCCACCGACTACTGTGTCAAGGATACTGCACTCGACGCCCTGAAGAACGGATTGCAGGTAAAGTTATTGAGCGATGCAATCCGAGGTGTCGGTGTGGTGGATTCACGGAAGGCGTTGAGGGAGATGGTGTCGCAGGGGGCGGTGTAGGTCAGATACGAATCGCTTTCCCCGTAAAGGGGAGGAAGGCCGTCTCCGAGCCGGCGAGAGAGGAATGGACTTTGCAGATAGCCTTCGGGAAATTGCGTCGGTATTCATTACAATATTTTAGGGTTTCACAGAGATGAATAAAACTTTTACAATTAGGTTGTTACAGAAAAGAGATAGTTTTTTAGCCTTTTTATAGTCGGGTTTTGTTACGGTTTTTCTGTCGAAACTGACCTTTGGCCGGACCCACGCTCCTTCTCCTGCTTCCGGAGAAGCGCAGAAACTCATTGTAAAATAATGGGAATACGGTTACTGAGAGGGGAAATTCGTTTCCCATATACCGTTGGGCACGGGAATTGCGGGCTATTAAAATTACGTAAGGGTACGTTAAAGTAATCAAGATCGCTCGTGCCGTAGTATTTTTTGAGAGTGAATGATAGGAAGCCGATTCGAAAAGGGGAGGAGACAGAATGATAGTCCGGGTGATCTATAAGAATGAAAAATACGACATGGTCAAAGCTGACTTTCTCGACGATCTGATCGCTTCTAGGAAAATAGAAAAGTTTCGCCGCTCCAGTGGCTGGGCGAGAGTAGGCCAAGATCCTATGAGGGGCCTAAGAGGCGTTTCCTACAACGGCCCCGAGCGGCGGAGTGCACCGAAAAATCAGGTCTGATTTCTTAATTCAAGCCCTACCGCGCACCAAAGCAGAACCTATCCTTCTGTTTTAAAGATTGTCTCCGATCCGCGGTTTGCCTCCGGTGTATCTGCGTGACCGTCGGATCGCGTGATGCAAACCCCGAGATACGCTTTTTTGTTCTTGACCTGCCGTAAATTACCCGGTATTATTGATTTCAATTGAAAGTGTTGAACTGGCAGTTTGACTAAGAATTTCAGGTGCTTTCTCTCCCAAGGGGGAGAGCGTCGGCGTAGGGGCGCAGAGAACACGCTGGTCAGTTAAATGCATCTTTTGGTAAGTGAGATCTGTAAGAAGGCCACCGGGGAGCGTGAGGCGCTCCTGGTCACCAGGGAGATCGGGCGCCGGCTGCGGGCGGAGGTGGCCGGGCGGATGATGGAAGCGGCGGATTGGGAGATAGTGACCCTGGATTTTTCCGGGGTTGGAGTGATTGATTACTCTTGTGCGGACGAGTTTCTCGCCAAATTGATCACGCGGTTGATCGCAGGGGAGTATGGTGAGAAGTACCTTCGCCTGGCGAATCTCAACCCGGCACAGCGGGAAAATGTCCAAGTCGCGCTGGAGCGGAAGCGTTTGCCGGTCATGGTTCTGAACCCGGATGATACCTGGCAATGCCTCGGAACCATCAAGCCTTATCTCAGCCAGACTCTTGATCTGGTCATGGCCAGGGAAAAAATAAGTGCCCGGGAGTTGAGTGGCCTGCTTCACCTGGAGCTGAACACGTCCAGCACCCGTCTGATCAACCTCCACCGGCAGCGCCTGGTGACGCGACAGGAGAGGTTTATCTCAGAGGGAGGTCGGGAATATGTGTACCTGGGTCTGGCGAACCGTGATCCCGCAAGGATGAGTGATGGCTGACCGCCGGGATCCTCTTCTCGGCGCCCTGGAGGCGGAGCGGTTTTTCGGCCGCGAGCAGGAGATAACGTCCCTCCGGCGGCTGGCCAGAGACCTGTCCAGAGGATGGGGCAAAAGCCTGTATCTTTTTGCCTCCCCCGGGGCGGGCAAGACCGAGCTTCTCAAGCAGCTTTTCGGCACGCTCTTCTGGGAGGAGGGTGACGTTGTTCCCTTCTATTATGCCTTTCCGCACCTGGAGTGGGAGTTGAGAGACTTTGCCAGGGATTTCGTCTGCACCTTTGCGGCGCAGTATCTGGCCTTCAAAAAGCGGGACCCCTCACTCTTGACGCGCCCTGCCGGGACGCACCGGCTTTTCGAAAGACTTCGCGCCGAGGAGAGGGAGGCCGGTGCCTTTCTGGCAGAAAGCTATCGATTTTTCGAGGACCTGCCGCCTGGACTGTCCCCGGCGCTGGAAGCCAGCCGGTTCGCACACCGTTTTTCGGAGGCCTGCGGGTGGAAAGTGATGTCACTTCTGGATGACTTTTTTCACCTCCGCAATTACCGTCCCGCCCCCCTGACCGGGTGGTCAAAGGAGGCATTTCGCTCCCGCGTGGCCTCGGTTATTGTTACCGGCCGCCACCCGGCGCAACTCGGCGATCCCTTGGAAGGTGAGGAGCTGATTGGCGTGGTGGAGAGCCGGAAGCTGGATCCCCTTTCCTGCGAAGGCGCGGACCGTATGCTGCGGAGTCTCCTGCGAGTAGCCGGGGTGGAGATAGAGGACCGCCTCCAAAGGATCCTGGTCCGGCAGTTGCGCGGCTCACCTCACTATCTGGAGTCGGTGGTCCGGAGTTTGCCATCGGGTGTCGCCGTCGGACCGGAGGCGGTGCAGAGGACCTATGCCTCCTCGGTCTGCCGCGGAGAATTGCATAATTACTGGCTGCGGGTGCTGACGAGTGCCGTTCCCGAGCTGCAGTTGCGCCGGACGGCCCTCGAACTCCTGGTATTTTGCCTGCGGGAAGGATTTCCTCCTCCGGATGTCGGCCGGTTGGCGGCGCAGATGATGAAACCTCGCACGGAGGTAGAGGAGGCCCTGGCCGGTTTGCGGCGAGCCGGACTGGTGCGTGTGGACTGTGCCCGTGCCGCCGTGCTCAATGATCCCGTACTCCGGGATTTTGTGTTCGCCCTTTATCGCCGGGAATACAGCGGGGTAGGCCATGAGATTGTCGAGGCCTCCATGGTTGCGGAAAAGTTGATAGAAGGAGCGGCCGTTGTGGACCGCATCTTCCGGGAAGACTGCCGCAGGAGCGTGAAGGGGCTGCTCGAACTCTGGTCCGGGCAGCGCGTGCCTCGACTGCTCTTTTCGACTGAGGATTTCGATAGGAAGTTCGGTGACCAGCCGGGTGATGATCTTCTGGATAGGCTTCAGTCGGAGCAGGATGTCCTGAGCCTCCCCCGGGTGGTGTCGGTGGCCTCCGGGGCAGTGGGGCAGGAAACCGGATTGCCTCCCTTCGAGGTGGATGCGATGGCATGGGCCTTTCAGGGTCGCGGTGCCGGCAGGGAGGTCTGCTGGGTGGTCCGAGTGCTGACCGGAAAGCTGGCCGGGGAGGTGGAGGTCGAAGAATTCGAGCACCAGGTCGCCGCTCTTCAAACTTCGGGGGCGCTCCCGGTCGGGAGACTGGTGAAGTGGCTGATCCTTACCGAAGGGCTCGACCCCGAAGGTCGCCGTCTCTCGGCCCGCTACCGCATTCTGACTTCAACGGCGGTACAGGTGCAGCTCCTGGGACGCTGCCTGGGGAGAGAAGATGTTCTGCTGCGCTCTCGCGAGGCGAAGGAGGAAGGGGATCACCCTACTCTGGAGTTCGAGATGAGCATCCCCATGGTATCCGAGACCGAACTGGTAGCTGTCCGAGCCATTGAACAATTGGCTGAGAACATGAACTTTTCGGAAGGTGAAATCGGGAAAATCAAAATGGCTTTGGTGGAGGCCTGTATTAACGCCTTCGAGCACAGCGGCTTCCCGGAGGGGAAAGTCCGCCTTTTTTTTTCGGTATCGCGGGAGAGCCTCCGCATCCGGGTGGAGAATCTGGGACGGCGTTTTTCACCCGCCGAGATCGCGCCCCGCAAGGCGGCCCCGAAATTGCAGAAAAGGGGATGGGGGTTGAGCCTGATCCGTGAACTGATGGACGAAGTGGAATTCGAGTCCCGGCCCGCGGGAACAAGCCTGATCATGGTAAAGCACCTGGCAACCAAGGAAGGGAACCGTGAGTAAGTTCGAGTTTGTAACTCGGGTGGTGCGGGAGGCGGCGATCGTCAGAACCAAGGGATATCTCAGCGGGCATGGCGGTGAGAAATTAGAACGGGAGATCGAGAGACTCATAGGGGATGGAAGCCGCCGCTTTGTCATAAACTTCAAAGAAACCGATATGGTCAACAGTGTCGGAGTGTCTATCTTGATTGGTGTTATTGAACGCGTCCGGGAATGCCAGGGAGAGCTCTATTTTTCGGAACTCGGGGCGTTGAACGAGGAGATCTTCCGCCTGATGGGATTGCACAGCCACGCGCGGATAATCCAGCATGACAATGAGATCGACCCCGCCCAGTAAGCGGCGGGGGTGGGAGTTTACGGTAGTAATGCCCGGAGGCAGGCAAGACCGGGGAGACTCGGAAGCCCGGTTGTTATTTGCGGCTGGAGGGAGGTGCGGAGAGGGACTCTCATGAAAAGCGAAAAAGCGTTGAAAAAACTTATGTTCAGCATTGCCACTCTGGAAGAACTCGGAGAGGTTCTGAGTTCTCAAAATCATTTCCAGGACAACATCCGGATGGCCCTCTACAGCGTCATGGGGTCGCTCCCTGTTTCCAAGGGTGCCATATTCCTCTATCGAAGGCGACGGGGAAAGCTCGTTTTAGAGGCCAGTCGAGGGCTCAAGCTCCGGAGCGATTTCCAGATCCCGCTGCGCCCCCAGGCAGCACGGACCCTGCAGAAGTTGAAACGGCCGATAATTATTTCCACGCCGCCTGCAGCCCTGTCCACGACCTTGAAGAGCGTGGGGCCTGCCTTGGGGGCGCTGCAGTCCGTGTTATTGACTCCCCTCACGTTCAAGGAGGAACTGGTGGGCCTGATTTCGCTGGGGCCGAAATACAGCCAGGAGGAATACCACCCGGGCGATCTCGACTTTTTGACGGTAATGGCCAACTATGTCGCTATCGGGATCCACAACCAGGAACTGCTGCGAAGCCTGGAAACGGCCAACAAAGCCCTGCGGAGGAAGATTACAGAGAATCGGAAGCTCTACAAAAACCTGGAGCACATCTATAACGACACCGTCAAGGCCCTCGGGACGGCTATTGATGCCAAAGACCCCTACACCAGGGGACATTCCGACAGAGTAGCCCGGTTTTCGGTGGCGATTGCCCGCCGTCTCGGGATGTCTGATGAGAAGGTCAATGCCATCCGCATCGCCAGTCATCTCCATGACATCGGCAAGATCGCTATCGACAACAGCATCCTTCTCAAACCGTCTAAACTGAACGACCAGGAGATGACCCAGGTCCACCGCCACCCGATGGTCTCCTACGATATTCTTTCAAATATCAAGTTTCCGTACCCCGATGTGGCCCTGATTACCCGCCACCACCATGAATGGGTGAATGGAGAGGGGTATCCGGATCAAATAGACTGTGAGGGCTTAAACGGTGGCATGAAGGTCATCGCCCTGGCCGACGCCTTTGACGCCATGACTTCGGACCGCCCCTACCGCCCCGCATTGGGCTTGGAAAAAGCCCTGACCCGGTTGCGCGAAGGAGTGTTTGCCCAGTTCGACCAGCATGTGGCGCGGACATTTTTTCAGATCCTCGATGAAGAGATTCGGGGGCTCTCAAAATCTCCGGAGATCGTTTCCGGCCTGAACCAGCAATTTTCCCCAGAAATCATCCTGAATTTTTTAGATCGGGTGCAATCGGAACTGAAGGACCCCGTAGGAGGAGAGGCTGATCCTCCAAGAGTGTGATAACATTGTATAATAATTGCACTCGGTGGCCTTGACAAAAGTTTTTGAGATTGTTAGGTTTACCCTGGATATGGCAAGCATCAGAGAAGACTTGGGAAGACGGCTTAAGGAACGGGAGAAGAAGATTCTCTATCTCACGGTCTACTACTATATAAGCACCGGCGAACCGGTCGGATCCCGTTTCCTCTCTAAAAAGCTGGACCTCGACCTCAGCCCGGCTACAATTCGCAACATCATGGCCGACCTTGAAGCCTCGGGGCTCCTCAGGCAGACCCACCCCTCCTCCGGACGAATCCCCACCGATATGGGGTACCGGTGTTACGTCGATCTGCTGGTCAAATCCCGGAAACCTCGACCGTTGGACATCCGTCGTATTCAGGAGCGATTCAGCCGGAAAAACAGGGAGATCGATGAGATCATCAAAGAGACCTCGAAAACTCTCTCCGTGATTTCTCGTCATCTGAGCGTGGTGCTGGCTCCCAGATTTATCGACACCCGCTTTGAGCATATGGAATTCCTGCGGGTGGGACCAGGGCGAATTCTGGCGATCTTTGTTTCCGATACCGGCCTGGTTCAAAACAAATTATTGGAAATGGAAAGCGACTGGGGGCAGGAAGAGTTGAGTGCCATGGCTCGGATGTGGAATGAAAGGTTTTCGGAGCGACCCCTCCGCGAGGTGCGGGCAGAACTGATGGAAATGATGGAAGAGGACCGGGCGGAGTACGGCAGCCTGTTCAAGCGGGCCCTGGAGTTGGGGCGGCGGGTCCTGACCGGCGAGGTGGAGACGGGAGACCTCTAT
>JAUVQV010000104.1 GCA_030597995.1 Candidatus Rokuibacteriota bacterium | reverse complement strand
CACTCTTCGAATTATGTCCGGATGCTGAAACATCCCACCAAACAGCTCTGCTACACCTGCCATAAGGAAAAAGGCGCCGAGGTCCTGGCCTCCAAGTTTATTCACGGCCCGGTCCAGCAGGACGACTGCTACGCCTGCCACAACCCCCACGGTTCGAACAACACCAGAATACTTAAAAAGTTCTTTCCCCCGCAGTTCTACATGGAGTACAAGACCGAGAACTACGCCCTCTGCTTCCAGTGCCACAACAAAGACATTGCCCTGACCGCGGTCACCACCACCCTCACCGGGTTCCGCAACGGCCGCCAGAATCTGCACTTCGTCCACGTCAACAAGAAAAAGGGGAGGAGCTGCAAGGCCTGCCACGAAGTTCACGCCGGTGACCAGGAGAAGCACATCCGGAACAAGGTCCCCTTCGGGACCGGGGGGTGGGAGCTTCCGATCACTTACACCAAGGCGCCCACCGGCGGGAGGTGCGTCGTCGGCTGTCACAAAGAGCGGGGTTACGATCGGGAAAAAGCGGTGGTGAATTGAGGGCGGAGCGTGGGGACCTTCACACTCCTCAAGAGAGTTCTCCCAAGGAAAGGAGGAGATGCGCATGAGTGACTCCAGGGGAGTCCGCAGATATGTGCATCCTCGCTCGCGAGGGGCGGCGCTGACCATCCGGGCGGTAATGGCTGCCGTTTCGGCAGCGCTCATTTTCTCCCTCAGCCCTCCGGCCGGCTCTCTTGAGAAGGTGAAGATCGGTGAGAAAGTCCCGGACTTCAGCCTTCCGGACACCGCCGGCAAGACCGTGAATTCCGCCGACCTGACCGGCAAGGCCGCAGTCCTCACCTTCTTCAAGGGCGGTCCGAACACCTCCCGGACCCTGAAACGGATCGGACGCAGTCACCAGGCCAACCGCGAGAAGGAGATCGCGTACCTCGGTATCTATCTGGGGGATAAAAAGCCCGAGGAGGCCAAGGCCCTGGCCGAAAAAGAGGGCGCCGCCTTCCCCGTTCTCATGGGGTCCTATGATGTCTCCGCGACCTTCGGGGTAAAGATCCTGCCGACTACCGTCTTTGTAGACCAGGCGGGAATCATCATCCATGCCATCCACCTCGCTCCCTCCGAGCTGGAGGAGGAGACCAACGCCTACGCCCTGGTAGCTCTGGGAGAGAAGACCAAAGAGGACGTCGAGATGGTTCTCCACCCCCAGGAGGCGGGGGCGCTCTCGGAGGAAGAGCAGAAAGCCCGGAAATTCCATACGCAGGCCATGATTATGATGGACCGCGGCCTGAAGGACCTGGCCGTCAAGAAGCTGAAGGCGGCCCTGGAGCTCGACCCCGGTTTCTGCGATGCCCGCCTCCTTCTGGGCCACACCTACCTCGACGACGGGCAGGTTGAGGAAGCCCGCGCGGAGTTCGACTACGTCATCAAGTGTGACCCGACGAGCAATGAGGCCAAAGTCGGTCTCGGCATGGTCCACGCCCGGCAGGGGGAGCTGGAGCAGGCCGTGGAATACTTCCAGAGCGCACTCCAGCTCAACCCCTACCCCGAGAGGGCGTACTACGAGCTGGGGAGAGTCTATGAAAAACAGGGCGATCTGGCCCAGGCCGTGGAGAGCTATAAAAAGGCCCTGAAGCGTCTCCTGGGGAACCAATGAGGAGTGCCTATCTGCAATAGGATAACGATGGCGGGCGGGAAATACCGGGCGATCTGGATCATGGCAATTGCCGTCCTTTGGGTGTCCGGACTCCCAAAGGCCTGGGGCGCAGAGTCGGGCATCACGATTATCGCTCCCTGGGAAGGGGCGACGCTGGCGACCAATCCCGTCTATCTGATCGGAAAGAGCGATGGCGGCAGGGGAGGTCGGCTGGATGTCAGCCTGAATGGATGGCGCCTGCCGGCGGTTCCCATCAAAAACAGTGCGTTTCACACCATCCTCGAGCTCACACCGGGGAAAAACCACCTCTCTCTGAGCACCGGGTCTCTGCAGAAGAATGTCACGCTCGAGTTTCGTTCGCGGGGCGGGGAGGGCTTCTACCAATACCATGACGGCCTCGAGGATGGCGATTGCCGGGAGTGCCATTCCGAGGGTGAAAAATGGGCACGGGGTGGACCGGAGGGTCAGTTGTGCTACTCCTGCCATGACCGGAAAGATGAGGCCAGTTACCTCCACGGCCCGGTCGGGGCGGGGCAGTGCACCATTTGCCATGATCCTCACGGGTCGCCACGCCATGCGTTTCTCAAGGTCGCCGGCCGTAAACTCTGCGTCCGCTGCCACAACCAGCCCGGGAGCCGGACTCATGTGGCGCGGGGCGCCAACCGCCGCTGCCACGACTGCCACGATCCCCACGGCTCGGAAAAGCAATTCTTTCTAAAGTGATGAAACCCGAACGCCGGAGAGAAAACCTTCTCTTTATCCTGTTTCTGGCCTTCTCCGCCGCCCTGGTCGTGGTGGGAGTCCTGAAAGAACAGATGCCGGAGACGCTCTTTAACGCCACCCTGATTTGACTGTCCTGCATCGGGGTGGGCTGACCCCGAAGGTTTTCGCAAAGGAACGGAGAATGGGGTTGGGAATAGGCAGTACGCCATGAAACGTCGGTTATTCCAGTTTTTCGGCTCCCTTCTCCAGAATGCTTATTTTGCGGGATTCCTCAACCACAACATCTACCAGGGATCGGCCAAGGAATTCAATGCCCCCACGTTGAACTGCTACGCCTGCCCCGGATCGCTTTTCGCGTGCCCGATCGGGACCATGCAGCACTTTGTGATCGTCGGGGCGGTACCCTGGTACGTCGTCGGCTACGTGGCGATGATCGGGGCGGTGGTAGGGCGGATGTCGTGCGGCTGGCTCTGTCCCATCGGCTACGGTCAGGACATGCTCTACAAGATCAAGACCGTCAAGTTTCCTATCCCCAAGGTCTTGAACTACGCCAAGTATCTGATCCTGATCGGGGTCGTCCTCATCATCACCCACCTTTTCGAGGAGCCATGGTTTTCAAAGCTCTGTCCCGCGGGCCTGATCCTGGCCGGCATCCCCTGGTCCCTGATGGACCAGGCCATCCGGGACATGCTCCGCCAGATGTTCTGGATCAAGCTCGGGATCGCCTTCGGCTACATCACCTGGTCCACCACCTCCAAGCGCCCGTTCTGCCGCACCACCTGCCCCCTGGGGACCGTCTATTCTTTTTTCAACTCCTTCAGCTTCTGGCAGATGCGGGTCGACCAGAGCAGCTGCACCCGGTGCGGCCGCTGCCGTGACGTCTGCCCGATGGACATCAGCATCTATGAAAACACCCGCTCGGTGGAGTGCATCCGCTGTCTGGAGTGCACCGCTTGCCCCTGCGTCGAGCACAAGTCGATCACCCCTCTCCTGCCGGCCCCCAGCCGTCGCCCGGATCTTGCGGGGGCCGAGACCTGGTGACGGAACAATGTGGCTGAGAACCCTCCGCGGCAAGATCACCGCCCTGATCATCCTGATCCTGGTTCCGTGCATCGGCGGCTCCTACATCTACATCGACAGGAACCAGAGCCGGCAGTTCGTGGAGACCACCAAGGACCAGGCCCGGGTGCTGACTCACACCATCGTCCGGAGCATCCAGCACGACAGTCGGGGGACCCGCGCCCAGGACATCCAGGGGATTTTCGAGCGCATCGGGACCCTTCCCGACTTTGAAACCCTCCGGATCTTCAACGAGGAAGGCCAGGTGACCAAGTCCGCCGATCCGGAGGAGATCGGCTTGACGATCGAGGACATCGGGTACGAAATCTTCCACGCCGGGGTCCTGAGTACCCCCTACCGCGGAGGGCAAGGCTACACCTCCTTCTGCATGGTGGAGCCGATCCGGAACGAAGAGAGCTGCCGCTACTGCCATGAGAGCGAGTCCGAGATCCTGGCGATCTTCGAGCTCTGCCTCTCGATGAAAAAGACCGATCAGCAGATGGCCGACAACCGCCGGTTCCTGATTTACTCCGCCCTGGTGACTATCACTCTGGTCGGGGTGGCCCTCAGCCTGCTCTTCACCAGCCAGGTCAATCGCCCTATCCGGAAGCTGGTGCAGACCATGGAGCGGGCCGAGAAGGGGGATATGTCCTCCCGCGCCGACCTTCCCCGCCGGGATGAACTCGGCAGCCTGGGGCGAAGCCTGAACTCCATGATCGGTCAGCTCGACATCTCTCAGAAGGAGGTCGAGAAGTACCATACCGAGCAGCTGATCCGGGCGGAGCGTCTGGCAAGCATAGGGGAGCTGGCGGCCAGCGTCGCCCACGAAATCAAGAATCCCCTGGCGGGCATCTCGGGCGCGATCCAGGTCCTGGCCGAGGACTTTCCCCCTGACGATCCCCGGCGGCACATCACCGACCAGGTTCTGCAACAGAGTGAGCGCATGGACAAGACCATCCGGGACCTCCTTCACTACGCGCAGCCCCTGCCTTCAGCACTCAGTCTGGTAGACATCAACGAAATCCTCGACCGCAGCCTCTTCATCACCCTCCCCAACCCCGACCAGGGAAACATCCGTGTTCACAAACAGTGCCAGACCGGGATCCCCCGGGTGACGTGGGATAGCAAGCACCTGGAACAGGTCCTCATCAACCTGATCCTCAACGCCCTGCAGGCCATGCCCCGGGGCGGCGATCTCACCCTGCGGACGGCCCTGCGGGACGGCCGGGCCGCCGGGGGGGGCGGGGAAGATCGAACGATAGAAGTCGAGGTGGAAGACACCGGTCCGGGCATCCCGCCGGAGATCCGGGAAAAGATCTTCAGCCCCTTCTACACCACGCGCACCCGGGGAACCGGACTCGGGCTTTCGATAACCAGAAAGATCCTGGAGCAGCACGGTGGGAGCATATCCTTTTCCAGCCGGGAGGGGCAGGGGACGACCTTCCGGGTGCGCATCCCGATTCCGACATGAATAAGATATAATCCCCCCCGGCCCCCCTTTTGCAAAGGGGGGAAAGGGGAGGGTGGGTTAGAAGATGGCGAAAGAGCGGATCCTGGTAGTGGACGACGAGTACCTCATTCGCTGGTCCCTGCAGCAGGACCTGGCCAAAGAGGGCTACGAGGTCCTCACGGCGGAAGACGGCGAGGAGGCCCTCCGCCTGGTCCGGGAATCCCCCCCCGATCTGGTGCTCCTCGACATTCAGCTGCCGGGGATGGACGGCAT
>JAUVQV010000098.1 GCA_030597995.1 Candidatus Rokuibacteriota bacterium | reverse complement strand
TGATATCGCAACCCAAAGTCAGCAGCAAGCCGAGATACCGATTTCTCGGATTTCTTGACTTCCGCCGGGGCGGCTGATAACGTTACTCCGCCTCGAAGACAGCCATCATGAGAGAGAAAATCTGGAACCTCCTCCAACCGCCGCCGGAGGTGGTCGAGAACCTCTCGGCAAGCCTGAACATCTCACCGACACTGGCGCGAATCCTCTCCAACCGCCAGATCCGGCTCCCTGAAGAAGCCGATCACTTTCTCAATCCCTCTCTGGATCGGCTCCACGATCCCTTCCTCATGCGGGGGATGTCTGAGGCGGTACGGCTCCTCACCAGTGCGATCCGCGCGCGGGAAAAAATCCTGGTTTACGGGGACTACGATGTCGACGGAGTCACCGGAACCACCTTGCTGGTGAGCGTCCTCACACGTTTTACCGACCGGGTCTCCTATGATATCCCGCTCCGGATCGAAGACGGCTATGGCCTGCAGTCGGAAAAGATCCGTCATTTCGCGGCCGAAAACGTGAAACTCATTCTCACCGTCGACTGCGGGATCTCCAACGCCACGGAGATCGAGGAGGGGCGCGCGCTCGGGATATCTTTCATTGTCACGGATCACCACGAGCCTCCGGCCTGGCTCCCGGCGGCAGAGGCTATTTTAAATCCCCGCCAGGCCGGGTGCCCTTACCCGGACAAGAACCTTGCGGGAGTGGGCATCGCCTTCAAGCTCGGACAGGCGGTATGGCGGCAGCTCGGGGGTCAGCATGGATCTTCCGCCCTCCCGGACAACAACATCCTCGACAGCCTGGACCTGGTGGCCATGGGGACCGTGGCCGATGTTGCCCCCCTCCGGGGAGAGAATCGCATCCTGGTAAAGCACGGCCTGGAGATGCTGAACCGCACCTCAAGGGTCGGCCTTCAGGCCCTCAAAAAAGTTTCCGGTCTTCATTCCAAGCCGTTGAACACGGGCCACATCAGCTACGCCCTCGGTCCGCGGATCAACGCTGCCGGGCGTCTCGGACGGGCGGTGGACGCAGTAGACCTTCTCCTTGAGGACAGCCCGGTCCGGGCCGCAACGCTGGCCGGCCGGCTCAACCTGGAAAATCAGCGCCGGCAGCAGATCGAAATTCAGATACGTCAGGAGGCCTTCGAGTATTTGAAGGAGAAACCGGAGCTCCTCCACGACGTAGTAATCGTCATTTCCTCGCCGGAGTGGCACCCCGGGGTAATCGGAATTGTGGCCTCCAAGCTGGCGGACCGCTACCTGAAGCCGGCGATCCTCATTTCCACACGCGAGGATCCCGGAAAAGGCTCGGGGCGGAGCGTGACGGACTTCAATCTCTTTTCCAAACTGCGGAAGTGCCGCCACCTTTTAGAGACCTTCGGCGGACATCACCACGCCGCGGGGTTCTCCATCAAGAAAAAGAACATTCCTCTCCTCCGCGGGGAACTCCGGTCCCTCGCTCGCCAGGATTCGGAGAGCGGTTTCCCCAGCCTTTCGCTCGACATCGATGACCGGCTGGATTTTCGTCAGCTTCGCTCCCCGTTCTTCGCGGAGCTGCGCCGCCTCATGCCTTACGGGTCAGAAAATCGCGAGCCGACTTTCACCACCGAGCGGGTCTTCATCGCCCGCCCCCCCCGAACCGTCGGCACCAACCATTTGCGGCTGGCCCTGCGCCAGAAGCCGCACGTCAAGCAGGCCATCGGCTTTCAGATGGGACACTTCCTGGGCTCTCTCTCCCAGAAGCTCGCCATAAACGTGGCCTACTCCCTGGATCTCGATCCCTCCCCTCCCGGCAGCCCGCAGCAACTTCGCCTGTGCGACATCCAGCTCCCATACTATTCCGGTCCGACCGATGCCGCGCCATAGCCGGATCCGCATCCTTCCAGAAGAGGCCGTCAACAAAGTCGCCGCCGGCGAGGTCGTGGAGCGTCCGGCGGCGGTGGTCAAGGAGCTTTTCGAGAACGCCCTTGACGCCGGTGCGGGACGAATAGAAATTCACCTCGCCGGCGCGGGGAAGAGATTGATTCTTGTCCGCGACGACGGCTCCGGCATGACCCACGATGAGGCACTCCTCTCCCTGGAACGCCATTCCACCAGCAAGATCTCAGATGCGAGCGACCTGGCTAACATCGCCACTCTGGGCTTTCGCGGCGAGGCCCTGCCCAGCCTGGCGGCCGTCTCAAAGATGCAGCTTACCACCCGTGCCCGGGGTGAGGAGGAGGGCACCCGCGTCCGGATCGAAGGGGGAAAGATCACCCAGGTTTCTCCCTGGGGATCACCGGAGGGGACCGAAGTCGAAGTCCGCCGGCTCTTCTACAATGTCCCCGCCCGAGTAAAGTTTCTCAAAAGCAGCGCCACCGAGCTCTCCCATTGTCTCCAGGTCGCCACCCGCTTGGCCCTGGCGCATCCCGCCCTCGATTTTACCCTCACCCACGACACACGGACCGTGCTGCGCCTCGCCCCGGAGAACGACATCGGCAGTCGTCTCAGGGACCATCTCGGAACGGACTTCTTCGGAAACCTCCTTCCCTTCGGCTCCGCCGACGGATCTCTTCACATCGAGGGGTTTATTTCACGCCCCGGCACGGGCCGCCCCGGTTCGGAATACCGACAGTTTTTCGTCAACTCCCGCCCAGTTCAAGACACCCTGCTCCTCCGGAGCGTGAAAGAATCCTGCCGGGACTATTTTCTCACCGAGCTGGACAGAATATCGCTTTTCATATGGCTCACCCTCCCCCCTCACGAAGTGGACGTCAACGTCCACCCCGCCAAGAGAGAGGTCCGCTTTCGCGACCTCTCCACACTCCGCAACCTTTTGGACCGGACCCTGCGCGAGATACTGCGCCGTGACCGTCTCGCGTTTTTCGGTCACGCGACCCTATCCTCCGCCGCTCCGGCGGCAGGCGGGGTGCGCGAATCGAACTCCGCCTATGAGGTACGTTCCCCGACCGCGACCCAGCTTCCCCTGGAGGATGCTCGTGCCTCGCGAGAGCCGGAGGTGGCCCTGATGAACACCGCCGGACAGCTCTTTGCCACCTATCTCGTGGCCTCTCGCCCGGAGGGCCTGGTCCTGGGAGACCAGCACGCCGCTCACGAAAGGGTACTCTACGAAAAAATACTCTCCCGCCGTCAGAAGAGGAGCCAGGGATTGCTCCACCCCCTCCAGGGAGAGCTCTCTCCGGCCGAAGTGCAGCTGCTCGAAGAGCTGCGGCCGGGTCTGCTCGAGCTCGGGATAGAGCTCGAGCCGTTCGGGCCGAGAAGCTTCCGGGTATCCGCTCTACCGGCGGAACTCCCCGGTGACCGGACGCTGGCCTTCATCAGGGATCTCTTCGCCCGGGCGCAGGGGGGCGAAGTCTCCCCGGCGGTGGCCGATTTCCGGCACCGCCTCGCCGCTCTGATGGCCTGTCACGGCGCCGTTCGCGCCAACCAGAAGCTGCAGCCGGAGGAAGCCGCCGCGCTCCTCCGTGATCTTTTCCGGGCCGAGAATCCGGCCGCGTGCCCCCACGGGCGCCCGACGATAGTCACCCTGGATCGGGCTGAGATAGAAAAGAGGTTCAAGCGGACCTGAATGGCCCCGGGTCTCACGGGATGCCGTGGGCCTTTTTGTAAGCCGCCCAGTTCCTTTTCAGGTCCACAAACGATTCCACATCCCCCTGAAGGAGAAAAGGATTCGTCCGGCGTTCGTGGAGAATGGTCGATTCCATAGCGGAGCCGTAATTGTGGCCGGGAAACACGCGGGTGGAGTCCGGCAGGGCGAGGAGCTTCCGGTGGAGTGAATGGTATTCATCCCGCGCCTGTCGGTTGAGATCCGTGCCGCCGACCTTGCCGACAAAGAGGGTATCTCCCGTGAAAACGGCGTCGCCGACGCAGATGCAGATCGAATCCTCGGTGTGTCCCGGTGTGTGCAGAATACGAATCTCCAGATCGCCGAGCGGGAAGCGGGCCTGGTCCGACACGGTGACCCCGGTGACCGGATCCCGGTCTCCGAGCGCGAACGGCTGTTTTCCCGTCAGTTTCCGGATTGCGCTGTTTCCGCTGGTGTGATCAAAGTGACGGTGGGTGTTGAAGACGTACTCGATCTCAAGTTCTTTATCTCGCGCACACTCGAAAATGATCTCCGGTGCAAACGAAGGGTCAACGACCACCGCGCGTTTGGTAGCCCCGTCCGCGGCCAGGTAACCGAAATTCCGGTCCCCCCCGGTCTGAAATTGTCTCAAGAACACGATCCCACCCCCTTAGCAGTAAAATACTGAAGGTACCGTTTTATTACCGATTGCGCGGTTCACTGTCAAGTGAGAATGGTATAGACTTTGCCGGAGGTAGGAGGTTCGCTGGTTGGCCATTGCGAACAGTACGTGACAAATGAGACTCGGGCCGGGAGGGAGACACCCGTGTTGGATTCATCGGAGAGCAGCGGCCGGCGGCCGGTGATCGCCCTCGTCGGGCCCACGGCCTCCGGAAAGACCGCCGTCGGCCTGCTCCTGGCGGAGGCGCTCGGGACCGACATCATCGGGGTGGACTCCCGGCAGATCTACCGGCGCCTCGACATCGGGACCGCCAAGCCCACCCTGGAGCAAAGGCGGCGCGTACCCCATCACCTGATAGACCTGGTGGAGCCGGACCATCCCTTCAGCGTGGGACGCTACCGGAAGGAAGTGTACCGCCTCCTCCCGGACCTCGAGGCCGCCGGGAAAATCCCCCTCTTTGTCGGCGGCACCGGCCTGTACCTGAAAGCGGTGCTGGAAGGACTCTGCCCGGCGCCGGAGGCCAATCCCGATGTCCGGGAGTGGCTGGTCCGGGTGGCCGGTTTCCTGTCCCCGGTGCGGGCCATTCCCGAGGGGAGAAAACCGGTGACGGGGCTGCACGAACTCCTCCAGCGGATCGATCCGGCCGCCGCCGAGCGCCTCCATCCCAATGACCGGTACCGGCTCCATCGCGCCCTCGAGGTGTACTATCTTGGCGGCGAGACCCTCTCCTCCCTCCAGGCCCGCCACCGCTTCGCCGAGCATCACTTCCATACCGTGACATTCGGCCTGAATCCCGGCCGCGCGGAACTCGACCATCGCATTCGGCGGCGGCTCGACGACATGCTCCAGAAGGGATTTCTCACTGAGGTGTCCCGAATTCTCGACCAGGAGTACTCACCCCGCCTTCAGGCCTTGCGGGCAGTGGGATATCCGCAGCTGATCGCTCACCTTCAGGGCGAGTGCGGCCTCGATTCGGCCCTGGAAAATATCCGAAAGGCCAC
>JAUVQV010000235.1 GCA_030597995.1 Candidatus Rokuibacteriota bacterium | reverse complement strand
GATTTTGTTGGTTTATCAGGCACTGAGGGACTGAAATTCGATGGCACGGGGGAGGAACGGCTATGTCTGAGAAAGAATCCATCACCTACAGGATCCTGAAAGATCATCTGGTGTCGGGCACCTTGAGCCCCGGAGAAAAAGTCGGCATGCGGATCGACCAGACCTTGACTCAGGACGCCACCGGGACGATGGCCTTCCTGCAGTTCGAGGGCCTCGGGGTTTCGAGGGTCACGACCAAACTCTCAGTGAGTTACATCGACCATAACACTCTCCAATCCGACTTCATGAACGCTGACGATCATCGCTATCTTCAGTCCGTGGCGGCAAAATTCGGAGTGCTGCTCTCCCGGGCCGGAAACGGGATCTGCCACCAGGTCCACCTGGAGCGGTTCGGGGTCCCGGGGGAAACGCTTCTGGGATCCGACAGCCACACCCCCACGCAGGGAGGGATCGGCATGATGGGCATCGGCGCCGGAGGGCTGGACGTCGCCCTCGCCATGGCGGGAAAGCCCTTCAATCTCACCGCACCGAAGGTGGTCGGGGTCTACCTCAAAGGGGCCCTCCCACCCTGGGTCTCGGCCAAGGACATCATTCTCGAACTCCTGCGCCGGCTCTCGGTCAAGGGGGGAGTGGGAAAGGTGATGGAATACCTGGGCGGGGGAGTAGCCACCCTCTCCGTCCCGGAACGGGCGGTGATCACGAACATGGGCGCCGAGCTGGGCGCCACGACCTCGATCTTCCCCAGTGACGCCGTTACCCGGGGATTCCTCCAGGCCCAGGATCGGGGGGACGCCTGGAAGCCGCTCCCGCCGGGGAGGAAGGAGAGCTACCACGAAGTGATGACCGTGAATCTCCAGGAACTGGAGCCGCTGGCAGCGGCCCCGCACAGTCCCGGAAACGTCAAGACCATCGCGGAGATCGAAGGCCTCCCCCTCCAGCAAGTCTGCATCGGGAGCTGCACCAATTCCTCCTACCGGGATCTGATGACCGCGGCGGCGATCCTCGAGGGCAAAAAGGTGCACCCCAAGGTCAGCCTGACGGTCTCCCCCGGCTCGCGCCAGGTCCTGGCCATGATCGCCTCCAACGGGGCCCTGGCCTCTCTAATCAGTGCCGGGGCCCGGATTCTGGAGGCGACCTGCGGCCCCTGCATCGGCATGGGCCAGGCCCCCCCCTCGGCCGGCACCACCCTCCGCACCTTCAATCGCAACTTCAAGGGGCGGAGCGGAACCAAAGACGCCGAGGCCTACCTGGTCAGCCCTGAGGTGGCGGCGGCCTCCGCCCTGGCCGGCGAGATTGCCGATCCCCGGAAAATCGGCCCGGCGCCCCGGGTCAAAACTCCGCGCCGCTATGCGGTGAACGACAACATGATTGTCCCGCCGGCGGAGAACCCGGAGGAGGTGGAGATCATCCGCGGGCCCAACATCAAGCCCCTGCCGGTCGGGCAACCTCTCCCCCGGGAGATCACCGGGCAGGTCCTGATCAAGGTCGGCGACGACATCACCACGGATCACATCATGCCCGCCGGGGCCAAGATTCTCCCGCTGCGCTCCAACGTCCCGGCCATCTCCGAATATGTCTTTTCCTCGGTTGACCCAACCTTCCCGGAGCGGGCCAAAAAGGCCGGAACGGGATTCATCGTCGGCGGGAACAATTACGGCCAGGGTTCCAGCCGGGAACACGCCGCCCTGGCGCCGATGTACCTCGGGGTGCGGGCGGTTATCGTGAAATCCTTTGCCCGTATCCACCTCGCGAACCTGATCAACTTCGGCATACTCCCGCTGGTCTTCGAGAAGGAAGAGGACTGCGACCGGCTCGAACAGGGGGATACCGTCACCCTCGACCTCTCCGACCTGGGCAGCGGCGCCATTCTGGTGAAGGGAGACGAAAAAATCCCCCTCACACACAGCATGGGTGAGCGCGACCTGGCCGTGATCCGGGCCGGGGGCTCCCTCTCCTACGCCCGGCAGTCGGAGGCGTGAGAACCGGCCGCCGGAACCGGAACGCATGCTGAAAGGAAGCCGCGGATGAAAATACAGGAATATCAGGCCAAGGAGTTCCTGAGAGAACGGGGGATCCCCGTTCCGCAGGGCCGGACCGCCACCTCGCCCGAGGAGGCCGCCGACGCCGCCCGGGAACTGGGTGGCGGAGTAGTGGTCAAGGCCCAGGTCCTGGCCGGCGGGCGGGGAAAGGCCGGTGGGATTAAAATGGCCGCCACTCCCGAGGAAGCCGCCGCCGCAGCCCGGGGCATCCTCGGCACCAGTCTCGCCACCGCGCAGAGCGGCCAGGAAGGCCAGGTGGTGTCGACAGTCCTTGTTGAAGAGCAGGTGGCCCTGGCCCAGGAGCTCTACCTGGCGGTGACCACTGACCGGAGCGCGGCCGCCGAAACGGTCATCGCCTCCCGGAGCGGGGGGATGGAGATCGAGGAAATCGCGTCGCGGGACCCGGAGGCCATCCTGCGCCAGGCCGCCGTCCCCGCACTCGCACTCTGGCCCTATCAGGTCCGGCAGCTCGCATCCGGCCTGGGGCTTGACCGCTCCCCGGCCAAGGCCCTCGGGCCGCTCCTGGCCCGCATGCTCTCCTGTTACCGGGAGCTGGACTGTAACCTGCTGGAAATAAATCCCCTGGCCGTCACCACCGACGGGCGGCTGGTGGCCCTCGACGCCAAAATCAATATCGATGACAATGCCGT
>JAUVQV010000108.1 GCA_030597995.1 Candidatus Rokuibacteriota bacterium | reverse complement strand
CCCTTGGGGTTGAAAGCCCCGCTCTTCAGAGCGGCGTAATTTACTTTGCACCTCGCGGAAATGTCATGATTGTGAGGGCTCGACGGGGAGGTGGTCCGGAGGAATGAGGAAAGTTGCGGGTCTGTTGATCCTGGCGGGCGCGCTGGCCGGGCTCTGGTGGAGTGGGAACCTCCCTTCGAGGCCCTGGTCACCGCCGCCGCTGAGGGCCGTCGGTGAGCCCCGGGAATCCGCCACCGCCCGGGAAGAGGCCCAGGTGGTTTTCGTGGCCGACGGCGACACCGTCCGCTGTGTGTATCGAGGACGGCTGGAGTGGGTTCGCCTCCTTCGGATCAACACCCCTGAAAAAGACCGGCGAGGTTACTCCGGGGCCAGGGCACTGCTGCGAAGGCTGGTCGAAAAAAAGACCGTGCTCCTGGAGTTCGAGGATCCCGGCCGGCCGGAGCGGGATCAGTACGGGAGGCTCCTGGGCTATCTCTTTAGGGAAGAGGTGAATGTAAATGTAGAGATGGTACGCGCCGGCTGGAGCCGCTTCTGGAAAAAGTATGGGGAAGGGCGTTATGCGGCGGAATTCCGGCAAGCCGAGAGCGAGGCCCGAGGGGCCGGGAGGGGTCTCTGGGCTCAGTGAGGTCCGAAAACGGGAAACCTCCTTTTTCTGACGTGTTGAAAATCAAAGGTGGATGTATGATACTCGCTTCGGCTCCGGCCACCTTTTCACCGGACCAGAAAGAGGAGGAAAAGACGCCTTAATGTCTCAGCGAACGGAAGTCCTGTCTTCCGCCGTTCTGTTCACTGTCGCAGTGCTGTCCACCGGCTGCGGGAATAGTGACAGTCGGGTGACCGAAGCTGAAATCCCGGAGAAGGTGGTCAATGTCGAACTGTGGACCGTGGTCCCCGGCCGCATCGAGGGTTGGATTGATCTGCCCGGCAAGCTGGAACCCGACCGGGAGGTGACCGTCGGTGCCGAGGTCGACGGGGTGCTGGAGTGGATCGGTACCGACAAGGGCGAGAGGGTGACCAAGGGCCAGAAACTGGCCGTCATCGACCGGGAAAATCTGGAGCTGACGTATCGCCAGGCGGAGCTGGCGCTGGAGCAGGCCCGTATCAGCGCCGAGCGGGTACGGATCGGGGTGGAGCAGGCCGAGCTGACGGTGGAGGGCGCACGGTCTTCGACGAGCGAGGCCGCCGCCCGGGTGGCACAGGCGGTGGAGTTGGAGAGAAAGGCCCGGGCGGTGCGGGACCAGGCTGCCCGGGAGCGTGACCGGATCGAGGCCCTCTTTTCCGAACAGCTCGCCCCTCGCTCCCGCCGGGATGACCTGGAGGCCGCCCTCGAGATCGCCTCCGCCGACCTCTCGTCCGCTATCGAAGGCGTCAAGGCCGCCCGGGCGGGGCTGGTCGTCCTCGACACCGGCTCCAGTGCCGCCGAGACCGCCTTGAAGGCGGCCCGCGAGGAGCTGTCCTTCGCCCTCTCCCAGGTAAAGACCGCGGAGGCCAACTTCCGGCAGGCCCGCCTCTTTCTCGACCGGAGCACGATCCAGGCTCCACTCGGGGGGACGGTGGAAACGTCTTTCTTTGAGCTCGGCGAACTGGTGAATGCCAACGATCCGCTCTTCCGCATCGTCCGACTGGAGCCCATCGTGGCGGTCTTTCCTCTCCCGGAGAAAGATGTCAGCTTTCTCCGAACGGGAATGGAGGCCGCGGTTACCGTCGGCTCCCTCTCGCCGCAGCCGTTCACCGGGACGGTGCGTTTCCTGGGGGTGACCTCCGACCCGGCGACAAACACCTATCGCCTGGAGGTGGAACTGAGAAACGCGGAGCGGATCCTCAAACCCGGGATGCTGGCCCGACTCTCCCTCCTGCGGCAGGCCTTCGACGATGCGGTGGCCGTCCCTCTCTATGCCGTGGTCAATGAGGAGGGCGGTTCTCAAGTCTTTGTCTATGAGGAAGGGCTGGCCCGCCGCCGCCGGGTGAAGACCGGGATTATCGACGGGGACCGGGTGCAGATCACAGACGGGTTGTCACCCGGGGAGCGCCTCATCGTCAAAGGTCAGCGGGACCTCGAGGACGGCCAGAAGGTAGCCGCCCCATGATCATCTCCGACGTTGCTATTCGGCACCGGACCACGGTCTTTGTGCTGATGATCCTGATTACGGTGATGGGGACCTCGGCGTATGTCGTCATGCCGCGAGAGTCCGCTCCCGACATAACAATTCCCTTCATGAATGTGATTACCCTCTATCCCGGCGTCTCCCCCGGCGATGTCGAGACGCTGGTCACTATCCCGCTCGAGAACGAGCTGAAAAACCTGCGCGACACGGAACAGATCACCTCGGTTTCGGCCCAGGGGGCATCGATCATTACCATCGAGTTCCAGCCCGACGTCGACATCGATTTCGCACTCCAGAAGGTGAAAGAGAAGGTGGACGCTGCCGAGGGCGACCTGCCTGAGGACGCCGAGGACCCCATGGTGGAGGAGATAAATATCTCCGAGTTCCCGATCATGCAGGCGAACGTCACCGGGGAGGTGGGGCTGGTGCGGCTCAAACAGATCGCCGAGGAGCTTCAGGACCGCATCGAAGGTATTCGCGGTGTGCTCCGGGTGGAGGTGGTGGGCGGCCTGGAGCGCGAGATACGCATCGAATTCGATCCCCGGCGCCTGGCGGCCTACGGGCGCTCTTTCAGGGACATCGTGCGGGCGGTCCGGGAAGCGAACGTCAACATCCCGGGCGGGAGCCTGGAACTGGGGGAGGCGAAGTACCTGCTCCGCGTGCCGGGGGAAATACGGGAGCCGCAGGAGATCAGCGACCTGGTGATATTCCGCCACGGTGACCGGCCGGTGTATGTCCGCGACGTGGCGACCGTAGTCGACGGTTACAAGGAGGTGGAGACCCGCTCCCGGTACAACGGCCGTCCGAGCGTCTCGCTCTCCATTCAGAAACGCTCCGGGGAGAACATCGTCCGTATCTGTGATGAAGTGCGGGAGTTGCTGGCGGCTGCGGAGGAGGAGCTGCCGGTGGGCGTGGCGTTGCATGTCGCCTTCGATGAGTCCAGCGACATCCGGTCCATGGTCGCCGACCTGGAGAACAACATCATTAACGCCCTGTTCCTGGTCGTGGGGGTTATTTTTTTCTTTCTCGGCCTGGTGAACTCTTTCTTCGTGGCCCTGGCGATCCCTTTCACGATGCTGATTTCTTTCGCGGTCCTGCGCGCCCTGGGGTACACCCTGAACATTGTTGTCCTCTTCAGTTTGATCCTGGCACTGGGAATTATGGTGGACAACGCCATTGTCATTGTGGAGAACATTTTTCGCCACCGGCAGGAGGGGGAGGGGCGGGTCGAGGCCGCGATGAGCGGCACGGGGGAAGTGGCCTGGCCCGTGATCACATCAACCGCCACCACGCTGTGTGCCTTTTTCCCGATGCTGTTCTGGCCCGGGATCATGGGGGGGTTCATGTCCTATCTTCCCAAGACTCTGATCGTGACCCTGAGCGCCTCTCTCCTGGTGGCCCTGATCATAAACCCCACCCTCTGTGCCGTGTTCATGCGCGTGCGCCCGGAGACAATGCACCGCGGGGCGTCGCGAAAGGACTCCCGGTTCATGGCCGCCTACGAAAAATTCCTGCGATTTTCACTCCGCCACTACATTGTTACCCTGGTCCTGGCCGTGGGGTCCCTGGTGCTCATCACCATTCTTTACTTTGTGTACGGCCGTGGGGTCCTCTTTTTTCCGGAGATCGAATCGAACCGGGTGATGGTGAACGTCAAGGCGCCGCGGGGAACCACCCTCGAGACCACCGATGGGATCGCGAAACAGGTGGAGAAGGAGGCCGCCTGCTGTGAGAATATCGACTTCGTCATCGCAGACGTCGGCACCGGAGGGAGCGGGGTCTTCGTCGGCGGAGGGTCCTCCAGATCCGACGCCGCTCGCGTCTCCATATACTTCCGGGAGTGGGGGGAGCGGGTCGAGAAGTCGAGTGCCACCATAGAGCATATCCGGCGCCGAATCGCCACCATCGTGGGGGCGGAAGTGAACGTCGCCGAGGAGCAGCACGGTCCACCCCGCGGCGAACCGGTGAATATTGAAATTTCGGGGGAGGATTTCACGGTTCTGGCCCACCTTGCCGCCAGGTTCAGAGACGCGATCAAGGATATTCCCGGTGTGGTGGACCTCAAGGATGACTATGACCCGGGTCAGCCCGAAATCCGGATCATCGTCGATAAAGAGACCGCCTCTCTTATGGGCATCAGCACCAGCGATGTCGCGGGGGTGGTGCGGACCGCCGTGAGCGGGGTCGAGGCCGGGGTCTTCCGGGAAGAAGACGAGGAGTACGACATCGTGGTGCGCCTCCCGCGAAGGGAGCGTGTCAGCCTCGACACCATCCGGAACATGACGATTTCCGACCGCGCCGGGAGACAGGTTCCGCTCTCGTCGATCGCTGCCATCACCATATCCAGCGGTCTGGGCTCTATCCGCCGGATTGAACAGGAGCGCGTGGTTACCGTCACCTCCGACATCAAGGGACGGCTGCCGGAGGAGGTGCGTCGGGAAGTCCAGGAAACGGTGGGAAAGATCATCCTCCCCGCCGGTTACCGCATTAACTACGCCGGCGAGAATGTCGAGCAGGACAAGGCCAATCGCTTTTTGCGCCAGGCCTTCATGGTGGCGCTTCTTCTGATCACGCTGGTCCTGGTCACCCAGTTCAATTCGGTTGCCATTCCTTTTATCGTCCTTTTCACGGTGGTGCTCTCCCTGGTGGGAGTGTTCTTCGGATTGCTGGTGACCGCTACTCCCTTCGGGATTATCATGACCGGGATCGGCGTCATCAGCCTCGCGGGGGTGGTGGTGAACAACTCGATCGTGCTGCTGGACTACATCCAGAAAACCCGCGCCCGCGGCCTCGCGGTACTGGAGGCCCTTGTCCTGTCGGGGAAAGTTCGCCTGCGGCCGGTCCTCCTGACAGCCGTCACCACCATCTTCGGATTGCTTCCGATGG